>CAIXOY010000305.1 GCA_903921135.1 uncultured Gammaproteobacteria bacterium | reverse complement strand
TGCCTCCACCGACCGCTCGCTCGAGGTGCTCGCGCGGTACCCTTCGGTGCGGGTGCTGGCTTCCGCCGAGAACGCGGGTTTTTGCGTCAGCAACAACCGGATGGCGGAGGTTGCCGAAGGCGAATTCCTTTTGCTCCTGAACAACGATGCAACGATCTCCCCTGACGCACTGGCTGCGCTTTGCGCACGGTCAGAAGCGTTGAAGAACCACAGCATCCTCGGTTTGCCGCAATACGACGACTCCGACGGCAAGCTGATCGACCGTGGCTGCTGGCTCGACTGGATGATGAATCCCGTGCCGCGCACCGCAGACACCGACCCTGCCCCCGCAATGGTCGTCGGTGCCTGCCTCTGGGTTCCGGTGCCTGTGTGGAACGCGACAGGCGGCTTTCCTGAATGGTTCGGAACCAACGCCGAAGACGTGTATCTGTGCTGTGCCGCGCGCTGGCTGGGTTTCGGCGTGGATGTGCTCCCGATGCCGGCGTATCGGCACAAGGTAGGCCGCTCGCAGGGCGGCGGCAGGATCGGGGCCAATGGCCGACTCGAAATCAGCGTACGCCGGCGCTACCTGAGCGAGCGCAACCGTGCGCTTCTGATGTGCATCTTCCAGCCGTGCTGGCTCTTGCCCGTTACCCTTCTCGCCAATGCGGGCATACTGCTGCTCGAAGCTGTAGTGCTGATGATCGCGCTTCGGCGACCCGCGCTGCCGTGGCAAGTGCATATCACGTCGCAACGCGATGCATGGCGGCTGCGCGGCAATGCTTTCGCGCTGCGCCGCAGGCTGGGAGCAGAACGTGCTGTGCGACTGCCGGAGTTCTTCCGGCCTTTCAGACTGGTGCCGGCCAAGCTGCAGCTGCTGCTGCGGCATGGCTTGCCCATAGATGCAAAATGATCTTCGGAGCACGGAGCAAACCATGGGGAAGGTAGCGCTGATCACCGGCATCACTGGGCAGGATGGCGCCTATCTGGCGGAACTCCTGCTCTCCAAAGGCTACACCGTGCACGGCATAAAGCGCCGCGCCTCTCTCTTCAACACGAGCCGGATAGACCACCTCTACCGCGACCCTCACGAGGAGGACGTCCGGCTTTTCCTGCACCACGGCGACCTGACCGATTCGCCCAACCTGACGCGGATCATCAAGGAGACGGCTCCCGACGAGATCTACAACCTCGCGGCACAGAGCCACGTCGCCGTGTCCTTCGAGCAGGCCGAATACACGGCAAACGTCAACGCACTGGGCACCCTTCGCATTCTCGAAGCCATCCGTCTCCTGGGCATGCAGGAGAAAACGCGTTTCTACCAGGCTTCAACCTCCGAGCTCTTCGGAAATTCCGGCCTGCCCTCGCAGAACGAGTCCACTCCGTTCTATCCGCGCAGCCCCTACGGCGTGTCGAAACTCTTCGCCTACTGGATAACCATCAATTACCGCGAGGCCTACGGGCTGTATGCCTGCAACGGAATTCTCTTCAACCACGAGTCACCATTGCGTGGCGAGAATTTCGTCACCCGGAAAATCACTCGCGCCCTCACCCGGATCAAGCTGGGGCTGCAGAAAATCCTGTATGTGGGCAACCTCGACGCAAGGCGCGACTGGGGTCATGCACGTGACTATGTCGAGATGCAGTGGCTGATGCTCCAGCAGGAGGGGCCGCGCGACTACGTCATCGCCACCGGAGAGCAGCACACGATCCGCGAATTCATCGACAGATGCGCGCAGGAACTGGACATGCAGATCCGCTGGGAGGGCGAGGGGCTGCAGGAACGGGGAGTCGGCGCTGACGGCAAGATCATCGTGTCCGTGGACTCGAGATACTTCAGGCCAACCGAGGTCGACAGTCTGCTCGGCGACGCCACGCTGGCGCGCGCGGCCCTGGGATGGAAGCCGGGGATCACGTTCGGCGAACTGGTGAGCGAGATGGTTGCCATGGATCTGGTCCGTGCGGAGCGCGAGTCACTGGTGAAGCGGCACGGCTACGCAGATCCGCAATCTCCGGAATAGCGACGCCCGGATGCGAATGAATCTGGCGGCGGGGCTGCTCTGTTCAGGGCTGTCGGCGATCATCCAGTTCGCAACGGTCCGGTACTACCTCGGCGCGCTCGGCGCGGAAAGCTACGGGCTGCTCGGCATCCTGGCGCTGATGCAGGCGGGCTTCATGACCCTGGATCTCGGCTTCGGCGCAGCGGTGAGCAGGAAGCTCGCACAGATGCGGGCGAGCGGCGAGGACTCCCAGGCAGCGCGCAACCTCCTCCATACCGCAGGCTGGTTTTTCATGGCCGTGGCGATTTTTGCCGCGCTGGTCCTGCACGCAGTCTCGACTCCGCTCGCGGCCCTTTGGCTACGCAGCACACACATACCCGGCGCGGATCTCGGCCATGCGATCACCCTGATCGCGCTGGTCGCTGCAACGCGATTCCCCGTGCTGCTGTTCCAGAACGCCCTGGCGGGGCTGCAAAAGATGTATGTCGCCAGCATCATCAATGTGCTGATGCTGGCGCTCACGCACGGGATCGGCTTCTGGCTCCTGATCGACCGCGGGAATGATGTGTTCAGCCTGCTTGTCTGGTTCGTGGCGGCGGGCTTGCTGCATTCCGTGGCGATGGGCGCAGCAGCGGCGTTTCATGCCGGAGGGCCTGCCCGCGGCCGCTTCGATACTGCCGCATTGGCACAGCTTCGCGATTTCGCATTGCCCATGGCAGGCGTCGCCGTGACGGGCGTACTGCTGCAGCAACTGGACAAGGTCGCGGCCTCGATGGCCCTGCCTCTGGCCGCATTTGCGGGCTACAGCGTCTGTGTGTCTCTGGTTGCCGTCATGCAGCTTGCTCTCGGGCCGCTGTTCAGCGCGTTCTATCCGCGGCTTTCACTCGCCTGTGCGGCCGGGGACACCGGGGCAGTCGTGGCCATCTTCGGTGGCGGCTCGCGGGTGCTGATGTCACTCGTCACGCCGATTGCCGTCATGGGCGTATTCCATGCACAGATGATCCTCGGCTGGTGGACCCACGACGCCGCCATGGCGGATCAGCTCGCAAGCACGATGGGGTGGATGCTGGCGGGCGCCCTTCTCAACGGCGCCATGCATCTGCCACATGCGCTGCAACTGGCAAAGGGCCAGGCACGCGAGGTGCTGGAATTGAATATCACCTTGTTCATCCTCAGCCTGCCGGCCTCGTTCCTGCTGGCTTTCCGTTATGGCGCTGACGGCGCGGCCGCGTCGTGGGCCTTGTTCAATTTCATGTACCTTGTGATCGGCACACGGGCCACTGCCATCGGGTCGCCAGAGATCAACGTGGTCACCTGGATATTCCGCGACATCCTGGCTCCATCCACAGCCGCGGGCTGCATCAGCCTCGTGGTACTCGAGGCTACATCATGGCTGCTGACCGGCGCGGAGCCGGGGCTTGCGCTGCTCGCCGCTGCTGCGGGAGTGGGGGCGACAGGCTGTGCCTGCGCATGGCGGGAGTGGCATGCATCGGGCCTTTCCCGCAGCACCGCCATTGCGGCGACAAACAACGGAGTGCAACCGGCATGCTGAAGATTCTCCAACGCCGCGACCAGATCAGGAGCGGCCGCCGGAAGCTCGAGGAAAACGGGGTCTCATGCGTCCCCGGAATGCTCGAACGTCTGCGACGGCGCCTCTCCCGGTCACCGGCTCCTGCCGTAGGTGACCCACTGAAAAGCTGGGATGTGTGGCTCAGCTACGACTTCATCCGCAGCCGCAATGACAGTTCGATCTGCGTAACAGACCTCGGCACGTTCTCCAGCGAAATCCTTCCCGCTCTGTGGCGCGGCGGGTTCCGGCACCTCGCAGGGCTGGACCTCAATCCCCGTCTGCAGGAAATGCCTTTCTCGGCCCATATCGATTACCGGACGGAGAATTTCCTCGCGAGCAGCCTCGGTGACGCAAGCGCGGACATCGTCACCGCCATTTCGGTGATCGAGCACGGCTTCGAGCCGGAGGCCTTGCTGCGGGAAGTCGCCCGCCTGCTGCGCCCGGGCGGCTGCTTCCTCGCATCCTTCGACTACTGGCCCGAAAAGATCGATACCTCGGCGCACAGGATTTTCGGCATGAGCTGGGACATCCTTTCGCGCGCGCAGGTCGAAGACCTCGTCTCCACGGCAGCGCGCCACGGCCTGCAGCCACTTGGCGACATGGATTTCGGCGCCGGGGAAAAAGTGATCCGCTATGACGGTTTCGACTACACCTTCGCCTGGCTCGCGCTGCGCAAGGTCACTACAACACCTGCTGCTGCCACGTGAGAAAAAACGCCTCTTCCGTGCAGTCCGCGCGCCTGCGACTCCTGCTGGTGAGCGGCTCCTATCCGCCCATGCAGTGTGGCGTCGGCAGCTACACCGCGCGCCTGCTTACTGCCATGGCAGCTCGCGACGACATGGACATCACTTTTCTCGGTGATGTGCGTGCCGCAGACGCCAAACTGCCCCCGGGCGTGAACGGATGCTTCGGGATATCACGCTGGTCTCTGCGGGAATTGCCCGTCGCGAGGCGGCTCATCGCTTCAGCAGACGTGGTCCACATACAGTTCCCGACGCAGGGTTACGGGGACGGGCTGCTGCCCATGGCTTTGCCCCTGCTCAGCACGCTGCTGCGGACTCCCTGCGTGCAAACGCTGCACGAACCACGACTCGGGCCATGGGACATCATGCTCGGCCTCGGCCGGGCAGCCTGCATCACGCCGCGACCGGACATCCGTCAGAAAATGGATTTCGTGCGGCGGCAGATGTCGAGGGGCGCTGACATACACGTTATCGGCAATGCTTCCCTGCTGCCCGCGGTTCAACTCGGCGTGGAGGAGCGGCAGCAAGTTCGTGCCCAGCATGTTCCCGCAGGGAGTTTGCTGCTGCTGTTCTTCGGCTTCCTTTCGCCGGCAAAGGGCTGCGAGGCGCTGCTCGGGATCGCAGCAGCCAGGCCTGACATCCACGTGGTGATCGCAGGTGCCATCGACCCTGACAGCCCCTATCATCGGGGGCTGCTCGAACGCATCCGGGCCGATGGCCTGCAGGACCGCATCCACATGCCCGGCTATCTCGACGACGCGACACTGTCACGACTCATCGCAGCCGCGGATGGCGTCGTGCTGCCGTTCACCACCGGCAGCGGCGAGTGGAACACCTCCCTGCAGGCCGCGCGCGCCCAAGGCAGTTTCGTGGTGACGACCAGCCGGGATCGCAGCGGTTACATCGAGGAGGAAAACACCTTCTTCGCTCCGCCGGGCGATGTTCAGGCAATGCTTGCAGGCATCGGCACGCATGCCGGAACCAGGCTGCCGGCGCGGGACATCAACGCGGACTGGGAACGGATCGCCAATCGCCACGTCGAGATCTACCGGAGCGTGGTGTCGGGATGATCGAACTGTCCGTTTGCATACCCACCTACAACTTCGGGCGCTTCATCGGCGAGACACTGGCCGCGCTGGAGAAGCAACTCGATGCCAACACCGAAATCGTGGTCTATGACGGCGGCTCCACCGACGACACGGCCGAGGTGCTCGGGCAGTTCAGCCGGCGACACCCGAACATCCGCTACCACCGCGCCGAGGCGCGCGGGGGAATAGATAACGACATCGAGGCGCTGCTCAGACTCGCCCGCGGCTCGTACTGCTGGCTTGTATCAGCAGACGACATTCCGGTTCCTGGCGCGCTTGCGCTCATCCGGAAAGAACTGCAGGGCGAACGCGACATCTACCTCCTGGAGCACACGGCCTGCGACATCGACATGCGCTTGCTGGGACTCTATCCACTGTTCAGCGATCTCCAGGGCCCGGCAGACTTCGACTTCAGCTCCGCACCGCAGCGGCTGGCATATTTCGCCTCGGCGAGAACCACCGAACCGTTTTTCAGCTTTCTTTCCACCGCCGTCTTCAAGCGGGTGCTCTGGGACGAACGGAAAGTGGCCGAAAGCATCCGCGGAACCTGCTGGATAGTGGCGGGTCACCTGCTCGGCGCGCTGAGAGACGGATGCAGCGCGAGATACACCGGGCACTGCGCGATCCACAAGCGCGGCGACAACGACTCCTTCATGGATCAGGGAATCGTCAACCGCTACCGGATTGCCATCGAGGGATTCAGGCACGTGGGCGAGACTGTATTCGGCGCAGGCTCGGCTGAAGCAGCTCACATCCGCCGCGTGCTCCGCGCCGAGCTGCGAATGCGACACCTGCTCCAGGCCCGCCTCCAGGCGCTGCGCGATCCGCAGCGCGAAAGCCTTGCGCTGCTCGAGCGCCTGGTACGCATGCACTTCGACGACGGCACGACGGCGGGCAGCCTGCGCACATTTGCTGCGCTGCACACGCCACGCAGTGTGCTCGAACTGATGTCCCTCGCCCGGGGGCCACGGCGCCTGTGGCGTCGCCTGACGATCGCGCTGAACCGGATCCGCCACCCTGGCGGCAGGGCAGCCCCGTGAACGTGGCAACCGGCGGCGCTGCACCGCCGCTTTCGTTGTGCGTGGCGACACGCAACCGCTGCGCCACGCTTATGGAATTGCTCGGACAGATCCTGTCGGACCCGGAGATGCCGATCGAAGTTGTGGTGGTGGACGGCGCCTCGACTGACGAAACGGAACTGCACTGCGCAGCGCTGGCGCGCAAGGAGCCGCGATTCCGCTACATCCGGGAAGTGACGAATTCGGGGCTGGACAGGGCCTATGACACCGCAGTGCTCACCGCGCGCGGAACCTATTGCTGGCTCTTCACCGACGACGACCGCCTTGAAGCCGACGCCCTGCCAACGGTGCTCGAGGCCTTGAAGCGCGAACCGGCCGCGATTCTCGTCAACGCATCCATCCACGACGCCACCTTCAGCCACCTGCTGAATCCTTCCCGCCTCCGGCTAACTGCAGACACGCTCTATGCCGCAACCGACAGGGACCGGCTCTTTGCCGATACCGCTGCCTATCTGTCGTACATCGGGGCCGTCATCGTGCGCAGGGACTGCTGGCTTGCGCGGGAGCGCGAGCGTTTCATCGGCAGCCTCTTCATACACATGGGTGTCCTGTTCCAGGATCCGCCGTTGGCTGCGGTACTGGTGCTGGCAAAGCCACTGGTGAGAATCCGCTACGGCATCGGCTCGTGGACAGCGCAGACGCTGCCAATCTGGCTTGAGCGCTGGCCTGCGCTGGTGTGGTCATTCGATGGCGTGTCTGCAACTGCAAGGGCACAGGTATGCCCGCGTGGCATAACCGCGTGGGCCATGGCATTGCTGAAGTTCCGCGCCTACGGGAGGTTGTCGGCAAAGGACAGTGGCCTGCTGGATCGCATCAATGGACGGTGGCCTTTCAGGCTGGTGTCGAGGTTGGTCGTGCGCACACCCGCTGCGGCGCTGAACCTCTTGCTCGTCGCTGCGATCCTCGTTCTCCGACCGCGTGCGCGGCAGGGGCTATACGATCTGTCTGAAAGCATCCACGCCGGCACCCTGGCGCGCCGCTTGGCCCGGCGCCATCTTGCGAAGGCAGCATCGCCATGAGCCGCTCTGCGCTGATCACCGGTGTGTCCGGACAGGATGGCTCCTACCTGGCCGAGAATCTCCTGTCGCGCGGTTACCGCGTGACAGGCGTGGCACGCCATGACCGGCCCGCCGACGCGTCCACGGTTCCGGAAGAGTCCTCGTCTTTCCGCCTCGCAGCCTGCGACATCACGAAGCCGGACGCGGTGCTCGGGCTCATCGACCACGTGCGTCCGGACGAGATCTACAATTTCGCGGCAATGAGTTCAGGTTCAGGGATGTTCAGCGAGCCGATCCGGATGGCTGCCACCAACGGATTCGCCGTAACCTGCTTCCTTGAGGCGATACGCTCCCTCGACACCAGCATCCGCTTCTGCCAGGCCGGCAGCCGGGAGGTCTACGGAGACGCGGCAAGCAGCCCGCAGGACGAGTCGACTCCGTGCCAGCCTCGCAGCCCTTACGGCGCCGCCAAGCTCTACGCGCAGAACATGGTGCGCCTGTACCGCGAACGCTTCGGACTGCACGCCAGCAACGCGATCCTCTACAACCACGAGAGCCCGCGCAGAGGCGCGGATTTCGTCAGCCGCAAGGTAGTCAACGCCGCGGTAGCGATCCATCTTGATGGCCAGGGCTGCCTGGATCTGGGCGATATCGACGCCATCCGCGACTGGGGCTATGCGCCGGACTATGTCGAAGCCATGCGCCTGATGGTGCAGGCGCGTTCAGCAGACGACTACGTGGTGGCCACCGGCGAGGGGCACAGCGTGCGCGAACTCTGCGAACTGGCGTTCGGACACTTCGGCATGGACTGGCGCGAGCACGTTCGCGCTCACCCAGCACAAGCCCGTCCCTCGGAACCTGCCCCTCTTGTCGGCAATGCGTCGAAGCTGCGCCACGCACTCGGATGGAGTCCGCAAACAACCTTCAGCGACATGGTGCGCCTGATGGTCGAACATGAACTCGACCGCGCACTCCGCACCAGAGGAACCCGAATATGACAGCTGCAGTCATTCGACACACCGATGCCTGCCGCGTATGCGGAAACACCGAACTCGTGCGGGTGCTGGATCTGGGAGAGCAGACGCTGACGGGAGTGTTCCCGCGCAGCCGCGAGGAGCAGATCACACGCGGGCCGCTCGCGCTGGTCAAATGCCACGGCGCCGACAGCTGCGGTTTGCTGCAACTCGAGCATACCTACGACGCCGCCGAGATGTATGGGGCCGGCTACGGGTACCGGTCCGGACTGAACGCGTCGATGAGCCGCCACCTGAACGCGCGCGCGCAGCAGATCCTGTCGCAGGAAGGTCTGCGCGCGGGCGACATGGTGGTGGACATCGGCAGCAACGACGGCACCAGCCTGAACGCCTTCCCCGGGGATGCGGGATTGCACCTGCTAGGGATCGATCCCAGCGGCGGGAAATTCCGCCAGTACTACCGCCCGGACGTCAGCCTGCTGCCGGATTTTTTCAGCGCTGCGCTGCTCAGCGAGCATGCCGGGGGACGCAGCGCGAGAGTCATCAGCTCATACAGCATGTTCTACGACCTTGAGCAGCCACTGGAATTCGCGAGGGAAGTGGCGAGTTCGCTCGTCGATGGCGGGCTGTGGGTTTTCGAGCAGAGCTACATGCCCACCATGCTCTCGCAGAACGCCTATGACACGGTCTGCCACGAACACCTCGAGTATTACGGCTTGAAGCAGATCGCCTGGATAGCGGAGCGCGCCGGCTTCAGCATCGAGCGTGTCGAGTTCAACGACATCAACGGGGGCAGCTTCTGCGTCTTCGCCCGCAAGACGGGGCGAGCGCCGCTGCACTCGGGTGTCGTCGACACCATCATCGGCATCGAGGAGAGCCGCGAACTCCACACCCTCGCCCCATACCGGGCGTTTTCCGATCGCGTAGACCTCTGCCGTCACGAACTGCGCAGCTTTCTCGAGCGCAGCGCCGAGGCGGGCCGCAAGATCTGCGGGCTGGGCGCGTCGACCAAGGGCAATGTCGTGCTGCAGCACGCAGGCATCGGACCGGAACTGCTGCCGGTGATCGGCGAGGTTAACGCCGACAAGTTCGGCTGCTTCACGCCCGGGAGTCTCATACCCATCGTCCCGGAAGAAGACGTGCTGGTGATGGCGCCCGATGCGCTTCTTCTGCTGCCGTGGCACTTCGAGGCCTTCTTCAGGAACTCCGGCAAGTTCGCCGGGACGTCTCTGGTGGCACCGCTCCCATGGCTGCGCATGCTGTGAGAGCAACTGCGCGCCATCACGAAATCAGGGGTGATCGCGTTTGTAGATCAGTGCCGTGATCTGCTCGGAGATGAGCCCGAACAGGAAGGTTATCAACGAACCCGTCAGCAGCAACGCGCTCATATTGGTGAAGCGCGACTGCGTCCAGAAGGTGTAGCAGTAATAGCCGAGGCCGAGCAGCAACAGCAGGCCCGACACGGGGAAATACACTCTCAGGGGCGAATACAACGTCCCCACCCGGAAAATGATCAGCAGGAACTTCAACCCGTCGCGCAAGGAACTGATGTGGGATTTCCCGTGCCGCGGCAGCACGGTCACCGGCCGGTAGCCCACGGAGTAACCGGAGCGGAAAAACGCCATGGTGCTCGTCGTCGGATAGGAAAATCCGTTCGGCAGCAGGTAGAGGAATTCGTTGAAAAGGTCACGGCGCACGGCGCGGAAGCCGGATGTAAGGTCCTCGATCCTGTGACCCACCATCCATGTCGCGAAGCGGTTGAAAACGGTGTTGGCCGCATGGCGCCCGACGGTCGCCTGACCGGCGGCATCCCGCGCACCAACCACCATGTCGAATTCGCGCTCGCGCAACTGCGCGACCAGACCGGCCACCTCTGCCGGAAGATGCTGCCCGTCGGCGTCCATGAAGACCACGATCGCGCGGGTGGCGGCGCGTGCACCGGTCTTGATGGCGGCGCCGTTGCCTTTGGAATACGGATGGGAAATGACGCGCGCACCGGCCGCACGGGCGATACGCGCGGTGTCGTCAGTCGAGCCGTCGTCGACCACCAGGAGTTCCGCGTCGGGGTACAGCCGGGCGAGTTCCGACACAACCTGCCCGATGACCGGCGCCTCGTTGCGTGCCGGCATGACAACGCTGAACGCACCCTCTTCAGGTTTCATCGGGACGGTTTCCGGTGCCAATGACAAAAGGGGATACTCCGGGAGCAGATACGGCGCCGCACACAAACAGGCAACCGCGCGCAATGATCACACATCCCGCACCACCGCCGCGACAACGCCGGGGGCTTCCCCACTGGCAGGCCGTGCTGCTGCTCGGCGTCGCGTTGTTCCTGATCTATGCGCAGACCGGGCACTACGGCTACATCGATTTCGACGACACCGCTTACATCGAAGACAACCTCATGGTGCGGCGTGGCCTGAGCCTCGAGGGTGTCCGCTGGGCATTCAGTTCTTTTTACGCCGCCAACTGGCACCCGCTGACGTGGCTCTCGCACATGGCGGATGTCTCGCTCTTCGGCATGGACCTGGGCGCCCATCACCTCGTCAACGTCGCGCTCCACGGGGCCGTATCGGTGCTGCTCTACGCGCTCGTGATCGCATTGCTCGCCCGGCGGGATGCGGCTCTTGCCGCAGCCATGCTCTTCCTCGTACACCCGCAGCACGTGGAGTCGGTCGCCTGGCTCGCGGAGCGCAAGGATCTGCTCTGCGCGCTGTTCTACCTCGCTGCCCTGCTGGCCTATGTACGCTTTGCGCGCGCACCCTCACGCGGGCGAATGGTCACCGTGCTCGTGTTGTATGCGCTGGCGCTGCTGTCCAAACCAATGGCCGTGACGCTGCCGGTGGTGTTGCTGATCCTCGACCTCTGGCCGCTGGAGCGTGCATCCGCAGCGGGCACTTCCCTGATGCAGCGCGTGTGGCCCCTGTTGCGGGAAAAGATCGCCTTCATTCCCCTGACCCTCGGTGCGTGTGTGCTGACCGTGGTCGCCCAGGGCCGCAGCGGTGCCATTTCATCGCTGGTTTCGATGGGGCCACAGGACCGACTGCTGAACGCCTTCGTGTCTTACGGTTTCTATCTCCGTGATTTCGCGCTGCCGACCCGTCTGGGTGTGTTTTATCCCTTCGGCAGCATCGATTTCCTCACCGAATTGCTGCCCGCAACGGTAGCGCTGCTGGGCGTCGCATCCCTCTGCCTCTGCCTGCGGCGCCGCCACCCCGGACTGCTCGCGGGTTTCGCGTGGTTCGTGCTTACGCTGTTGCCCGTGATCGGGCTGGTACAGGTGGGCAGCCAGGCGCGCGCCGACCGCTACATGTACATCCCCTCGATCGGGCTCGTGTTGGGGCTGGTGTCACTGCTGCCTGCCGCGCAGGGCCGGGCGAGACGCCTCGGGCTTGCCGCAGTCTTCATCGCAAGCGCCTTCTGGGGGCTCCTGTGCTATCTGCAGGTCGGTTACTGGGAGAGCCCCGAAGTGCTGTACAAGCGCACCGCAGACGTCACGCGGGATAACGTCTTCGCGGAAACCCGACTACTAGACATCCAGATTGCGCGCGGGGATCTCGCAGCGGCAGAAGAGCGCGCCCGACGGATCGTGGCGCGGTTCCCCGGTCGTTATGAGGGGCACATGTCACTCGGGGAAATCGAACTTGCGCGGGGCAATCCGACGGAGGCGGAGCAGTGGTTCAAGGCAGCACAGGAACGCGCACCGTCTCACTGGCATGTCCTGAACGATCTGGGCATCGCCGTGCTTCAGCAGGGGAGGCAGGCCGAGGGCTGCGAGATCCTGTTGCGTGCCCAAGAACTGGGCGGCACATCGGCGCTGCTGGAGCGGAATCTGGACGCCGGCAACTGCGTGCAGTACGGGACCACGCGGCAAGCACCCGGGAACGGAAGCGGCGCTCAGTGAGCAGCCCTGGGCGGGAGTTGGTACAGGCAACTCGCGTCCAGACCCTGTAACGGCTCGCGGCTGCACCACAGGCGCTGCACATCCAGCGGTGGCGCAGCCGCAAGGGCAAGACCGTTGATCGTCGGCCTGCTCAGCCGCGGGTGGATGCGGGTGAGCAGCACGTGCGAAGCACCCGCATCGCGCGCGGATCGCCAGGCGGCCTCATCCACGGGAAACGGCAGCAGGACCGCGCGTTTGCCCGCCAGCAAGGCCACATAGGAAGGCTCGTAGAACGCCACCACGGCATCCGCCGGCAACGTGCTCCGCAAGCCGCCCAGCTCCGCCATCATCGCGTTCTGCAAGCCGAGTTCGCGCCTCGCCTCCTCCGCGCCGGGTTTGCGCAACCATTCGTACACCGGGTTCATGCCCTCGGCACGGGCGAGCTCTGCCCGCCCGAGCAGAAAGGCATGCGCGGGAAGCGCCACTGACAGCACCAAGGCGGGTGCCAGCCACCCTGCCATAGCCGCCCGCGGACAGTTGCGGGCCAGCTCCGCAAGCAGCCATGCGCCCTGAAGCATCAGTAACGGCATAACAGGGAACAGGAACCTGAGCATCTGGCCCGGATAGGGCCACAGGACGAGCACGCAGAGATAAGCCGTGACATACCAGGCATCCAGCTCGTTGCGCAGCAAACGCCACATCACACCCGCGAGCGCCATGACGAGCAAAGCCGACATCGCCAGCCACACCACCGGCCGGTCATCGGTCCAGTAGAGTGCGATGTAGCTCGCCCAGGCCTGCGCCAGCGCCAGTGCCTGCGCCCCGAGATATCCGGGCAGGTCCTGGACGGACTGCAGGAGATTCCCCCAGACGGCGCCGTAATCGTGGCTGGTCCGCGCCGGCGGAAACAGCAGGCGGATGGCGCCGGCCACCGCAATGGCAACCGCAAGCACTGTCCACGTGCCCTGGCGCTGATGGCCACCCCGCAGCCGCGACACGAGCGCCCACGCCACCCACGCAAGCACCATGGCAATGCCTATGGAGCGCACGGAAACAAGCAAGCCCAGTGCGCCACCCGCGGTGACGGCAGCGAGGCGAGAGGGGAGCGCTGCCTCGTCACGAGAGCAGAGGAACAGCACCGCCGAGACGAGTAACAGGTACCACGCTTCGCTCAGGATTCCCTGCAGGCCTAGCAGGGTGCCCGGAAGAAGGGCGAAGCCCATCACCACGGCATGTGCGAGCAGCGCTGAGCGCAGGACCCGGGAGGCGTGGATCCACAGCAGGGGAAGGCTGGCCAGAAACGCAGCCAGCACCATCGTGTGCGCGAGAGGCAATGAACTCCCCGCGCCGGTCATGCCGAGCAGCAGGGGAAAGCCCGCGGGAAAGTACTGCTGGTCACACACAGACAGTGCGGCCACACCGGGATCGGACCACGGCGACAGGCAGCGGGCCATCACGAGGTAGTTGCTGCTGTCATCGGCGATGGATGCAAGGGCATCAGGCACGATGATCGCGCGAAGAACCCGGGCGCTCAGGAATGCCACCAGCAACCAGCAGCCCCACGGAAGCACCCTGCCCGGCAAGCGACTCAGGACGTTCAGTGTTGCACCCCTGCTGCAGCGCTTGCGCAGCCACTCGCGATGTCCTGTGCCATGCCGTCGCGCTGATACCTCCACGCCACACGCTTGAGGAGATTGGCGGGCTCGCGCATGGATACAGCGTTGAAACGGGTGACCGCCGCCTCGCACAACCGCGCTGACAGTAGAACCCGTACGATTTTTCGTACGTCCGCGATTTCACCGCTCAAGAACCAGACTTCCTCGAGATGCCGGATCGTGGGATCGAGCTCACCCTGGCTGATCCAGTAATCGGCCAGCGCGGCATGGGCTGCACGCCGGGCACGCGGCATGACGCGTGAATCGGTGGATGTCGCTATCGCCTCCAGGATGGCCCGGCCTCTGCCGATGTCAAAACCCTTGCAGCGATCCGCAGCCGCGAGTTGCATCACCACTCCGACGCTCTCGGGAGCGTGGTAGTCGATGCGTCCCGAGCCGAGGACATTCTCGAGGCTTTGCGTGGCATCTGCGACGCGCTCCGGAGGGCGCGTCGCACAATAGAGTTGCAGACGCCCGGCCTGATAGTGCGCAGTCGCCTGCAGCCGGGGGCTGGCGGCGTCGTAGACCTGAACCGACCGCTCCACCTGCCCGCGCTCCCCAAGGGAGCGCCCGTACTGCAAGAGCGCGCGCATGGAGTCGGGATGCTCCTCGTGCCAGATGCGTCCCGCAATCACCGGGTCCGACCACACGAGGCCTGTCTCGCGGAGCACGAAGAGATTGTTCAGCAGCAAGACCGCCAGAACTGCCGTTCCGGCGTGGCGCAGCGTCCCGATACCCGACCAGAGCAGCGCGCACACGCCGATCCACACGCCAACGGCCGGCAGGTAGTTGCGGTGCTCGAAGTAGGCTTCGAGCGGGAAGATCGTCGATTCCAGCAGATGCCCCACCAGAAACCACGCGTAGGCGAAGGAAAAGGCCCTGTACTTGCCGTTCCTCCAGCGCCAGGCGAAGACGCCGGATGCGATCCAGCAGCACGAGAGAAGCAGCCCAGAGAGGCTCGATGAGACCAGCACATCGTCGTGAAAAGGTCCCAGGCCGCTGCGCTTGGGCACCACGATCTGGTGCAGATACTCGAAGAGAACACCCGCTTGTGTGAGCAGGCGATCAACCGGGCCATAGCCGAAACCCGCGTACACGGCATCGACGTCTGCCAGGTGGCGCCAGCCGAGGTAGAGGATGCCCAAGATGGGTAAGCCGAAAACGAGGAGACGCCATCCAGTCCATGCAAGCGCCTGCGGGGGCACTTGCAGCGGAGCGGGAAGCCTGTGACGAACCAGCCCGAACTCGATCACCATGATGAACAGGGGCAAAAGAGCCCCGGTTTCTTTGGACAGCGCCGCTGCCGTGGTGCAAAGAAGGACAGCCACAGACATCCCCGTCAGCGAGCGCCACGGCCGCTGCTCCAACCGCACTCGGGCATCGAGCCACGCGATCATGCCCAAAAGGCAGAAGCAAGCACTGAGTGAGGTCATGCGTTGCACCGCCATGAGGCTGGTGCTCATCAACAAGGGACTTGTGGCCCAGAGGGCTGCAACAGTCACGGCGAAACGCCCGGGCTGAACGCTCACCTCAGGCAGAAAAGCCGCCAGCCTTCGCGCAAGTTGCGCGACGAGCAGGGCATTGACCAGATGAAGGCCGATATTGGCCCTGATCATCAGGCCCAGTTGCTCAACCCATTCACCCGCATGCGGCAGAAACGAGGCCAGCGACAACGGACGGCCCAGAGGGCCTGCATCGCCCGCGAACACGAAGATCAGCGCCGAATCCGCATCCCGGACCGTGGCCAGCCCGATCAGGTTGGCTACATCATCGAAAGCCAGCCCAAAACCCGCACCGGGCGAGTAACAGGCGTAGACCAGCACGCACAGCAGGA
>CAIXOY010000304.1 GCA_903921135.1 uncultured Gammaproteobacteria bacterium | reverse complement strand
GCGGCCTCGAGAAGATCGGGGCGCAATTGCGTGGCGAGGAATGCGTCGGCATCTCCCTGATCGACCAGCATGGGGAGTTTTTCGACAGCAGAGGCGATGAGCAGGCTCGCATCGTACGCGGCCCATGCACGCTGATCGGACCCGAGGTAATTGCCGAGCGCCTTGTGGCCCCAGGGGCATTGCGTGGGTGCACAGATAGGCGCGAAGGCACTGACCGACCGGAACCGGCCAGGGTGGCGCAAGGCGATGGTGAGCGCCCCGTGCCCGCCCATGGAGTGGCCGCTGATGGCCTGGCGCTGCATGTCGAGGCCGGGATGGGACCCGAGCAACGCGGGCAGTTCGCTGCACACGTAGTCGTACATGCGGTAATGCGAATTCCACGGCGCCTGCGTGGCGTTGACGTAAAACCCCGCGCCCAGACCGAAGTCCCAGGCGCCTTCCGGATCAGCCGGTACAGCATCGCCGCGCGGGCTGGTATCGGGCGCAAGCACGGCGATGCCATGTTCGGCCGCATAACGTTGTGCACCGGCCTTGATGACGAAGTTCTCGTCGGTGCAGGTGAGGCCAGACAGCCAGATCAGCAGCGGAACGGCACGCTCCTCCGCCTGCGCAGGCAGGTAGAGCGAGAAGTGCATCTCGCAATCGAGCACAGCCGAGCGATGGCGATAACGCTTCTGCCAACCGCCAAAGCAGCGTGTGGAGGACAGTTCCGTCGCGTCCACGGTCAGAACATCACCACGGAACGGATGCTCTTGCCCGCATGCATCAGGTCGAAGGCGTCGTTGATCCTGTCGAGCGGCATGGTGTGGGTGATGAGGGGGTCGATCTTCACGCGTCCGTCCATGTACCAGTCGACGATCTTCGGCACGTCGGTGCGGCCGCGCGCACCACCAAATGCCGTGCCACGCCAACCGCGGCCGGTAACCAGCTGGAAGGGACGCGTGGAGATCTCCTGGCCCGCGCCCGCAACCCCGATGATGCAGCTCTGGCCCCAGCCCTTGTGACAGCACTCGAGGGCCTGACGCATGGTCTTCACGTTGCCGATGCACTCGAAGCTGTAATCCACGCCGCCACCGGTCATGTCGATGATGGCCTGCGTGACATTGTCGTGGTCTTTCGGGTTCACGAAATCCGTCATGCCGAACTGTTTCGCGAGTTCGACGCGCGAGGGGTTGATGTCCACGCCGATGATCCTGCTGGCGCCGACCATCGCCGCGCCCTGGATCACGTTCAGGCCAATGCCGCCAAGACCGAAGACGGCGACCGTGGAGCCCGGCTCGACCTTCATGGTGAAGAGCACCGCGCCCACACCGGTGGTGACGCCGCAGCCGATGTAGCAGACCTTGTCAAAGGGCGCGTCACTGCGGATCTTCGCGAGCGCGATCTCGGGGAGCACGGTGTAGTTCGAGAAGGTGGAACAACCCATGTAGTGCAGGACCTTGCGCCCCTCGAAGGAAAAGCGGCTGCTGCCGTCGGGCATCACGCCCTGCCCCTGGGTCGAGCGGATCGCCTGGCAGAGGTTTGTCTTGGGATGCAGGCAGTACTCGCACTCGCGGCATTCCGGCGTGTAGAGCGGGATCACGTGATCGCCGGGTTTCAGCGACTTCACGCCGGCACCGACTTCCACCACCACTCCCGCGCCCTCGTGACCGAGGATCGCCGGAAACGCACCTTCCGGATCGTCACCGGAGAGCGTGAAGGCATCTGTGTGGCACACGCCGGTGGCTTTGATCTCCACCAACACCTCGCCCGGGCGCGGGCCCTCCAGATCCACCTCGACAATCTCGAGGGGCTTGCCTGCTGAGAATGCCACGGCTGCACGGGATTTCATCGCGGGTGTCTCCTGGGAGGGAACGGGCAGCGAAATTGTAAGCCCGAAATCGCAGTGCCGACAGCACGCACGAACGGGAATGCTACTGCCGCAAATGCAGGTAAAACGCTGACCAGCGACGAATTTTTTTCAACCGGCGGCGCGCGGCAGCAACGCGAGCTGCCGTGACTGCGCGACGAGTCTTCCGGTGCTGTCCCAGACCTCGCCGTCTTCCTCGAGGAAACCCGCGCTGACGAAGCGTGTGGAGAAAGATGCGCGCAACCACCCGGACGCAGGCCGCGCACGCAGATGCACCGTCAGTTCCACCGTAGGCGTCCATGCGACAGGCAGCCGGGCATTGAAGGCAGTGGGCGGGAAGGCATCGACGGCGAGCAGCAAGCCGAGCGTATCCACCGGTTCTTCGTGCAGCAGCCGGAACCATCCGCGCGTGCGCATGAGCCCGCTCGGCTCGCCGCGCAGGAAGCCGGCGTCCTCGGGATCGAGACGCAGATCCATGGAACCGAAGATGCGCGGCGCGCCGTTCGAGGGATCCTGCACCACGCAAGACTCCGGCGGTGGCATCTGCGGCGGCGCGGCTTCGATGCGCTCGAAGGTGTCGTCTCCTGCCGAAAGATCGCCGAACGTTCCCAGGACCTGCAGCAACGGCCGGTCGCCCGCAACGAGCGAAGCAGATGCGACAGCAAAGCGTTTGCCGCTCCTGATCGTCCGGACCTGCACTTCCACATCGCTCACGGAGCCGGGACTCAGGTAATGCGCCGTGATCGTTACAGGGTCGGGGCGCCCCGTCTCGGCTGCCATGGCGCGGGCCGCGATGGCGAGCAGATAACCCCCGTTCGCCTTGCCTCCGATATCCCAGTTCCTGCAGATGGCCGACGCATAAACACCCTCGCCGCTCGGCCGGACTGCCGTATCGCGCGCAAAGATTCCCGGGCTCATGAATTGCAGCCGACCAGTTTCAGTTCCTGCTTGGGACGGATCATGTAGCGCGGCGGTGTGATGTTGTTCGCCTTGGCGAGCGCCTGGGGGCTGGCGCAGCCCTGGCGCTTCGCGATACTCGCGATCGTATCGCCCGGGCGAACGATGTACTTGCGGCCACCGCCATGGGCAACACTGCCCGGCACGCGCGCGCGCTGGAGTTCGCTCGCGAGCGTGGCCATGCGGCCATCCACGCACTGTGCACCGAACACCGGAACCTGCGAGGCCGGAAGCGTGAGCGTGGTACCCGGCGCAATGGCTTTGTTCGGATCGACGCGCGGATTGAGGTTACGCAGTGTCCGGAACCAGCCATCACGGCTGCCCGACTGGCCGAGACACACCGTGATCTCGCTCAGTGTCATCGCCCGGGGCAGTTTCACTTCACCCGGACTGCCATCCACTTTCGGGAACTCGAGGCCGTAGTCTTCCGGGTGCAGGAACAACCACGCAGCCGCGAGAACATAGGGCACGTACTCCTGTGTTTCGCGGGGCAGTTGGGCCATCACCTCGGAGGACCAGAACGATTTGCTCCGCGATCGCTGCGCAATGCGGCGCATGCGCCCCTCGCCACCGTTGTAAGCCGCCAGGGAGAACTCGAGATTGTGATTGAGTTCCTCGAAGCGCTCGCTCAGGTACTCGACATTTGCCCGCGCCGACTCCGACGGGTCGTAACGCGTGTCGAAACCGGATTCGCTGCCCAGACCGAAGCGCAGGCCCGTGTGGTACATGAACTGGAACGGCCCCGCAGCGCCGGCGTTCGAGACCGCGTGGACCTTGCCGCCAGACTCCTTGGCCAGAATCCCGAACATCAGCGCCTCGGGCAAACCGGCTTTCTCGTAAGCCGGCCACATCAGGTACCGCATGTACTGGTAGTTCTCCCATGCGTCGACGAGGTTCGGGCGCATCCACGTGAGCCAGTCCTGCAGCGCGGCCTTGATCGGGCCGTTCACCTTGATCACCTGGTCGAGGCGAACGCCGTTCAGCATGCCGATGGATCGTCCGACCTCCGGAATGTCCTGCAGCGCCGGTATGTCTCCCTCGAGCGGCTCCACCTCGGAGAAGTTCTCTGTGTTCGCGCCGGCAAGCGCTTCGCTGCGCAGGGACAGCAGGTTCGCGTAGGCCGCCATGAAACGCTGCGGCTCGCAGCCGCGGGTACGCACACAGGCATCTCCCCCGGCCGCGATATCAGCAGAAGCCTGCGTCATCAGAGCACGCCCCTCTTCGCGGCTCTGCTCCTGCAACATCTTGTGCAGACCGTCGCGGTAACGTCCGACCGATGCATCAAGCCCCGCATAAAGCCGGTCTGCGCCAGGGGAGCCGGCGGTGTTGCCGGTTTTGACGGCGGGGGTAGCGCAACTGCCCGAAAACAGCAGGCTGGCGCCAAGGACGACACGCAACGCATTGCGCCGCCCACGAGAATTGGTCATGGCATTTCTTCCGATCGGTACGGCACAACGGCGGGAAGGTTATCACGGCCTTTGCGCCGGTGCGGCGCCCCCGGTGTTGGCGTATGGTTGCCGCACCACGGCTTGGGAGATAAAGCGGTATGTGCGATACCTTCGTGGTGCTTCGTCCCGGCAGCGTGATCCTCGCCAAAAACAGCGACCGGGACCCGAACGAGCCGCAGAGACTCGAGTGGATTCCCGCGCGCGATCATGCGCCGCAGAGCACAGTGCAGTGCACCTGGACGCGCATTCCCCAGGTGGCACGCACGCATGCGCTGGTCATAAGCAGGCCCTACTGGATGTGGGGTGCAGAAATGGGTGCCAACGAGCACGGCGTCGCCATCGGCAACGAGGCGGTGTTTGCACGCGGCGAACTGCCCGCCGACGCTCTGACCGGCATGGATCTGCTGCGACTCGCGCTCGAGCGTGCAACGACTGCCGTCGCTGCTACCGACCTGATACGCGAACTCCTCGCGCGCCACGGGCAAGGAGGTGATGCCGGATACGCGAGCACCGGATTCCGCTACCACAACAGCTTTCTCATCGCCGATCGCGGCGAGGCCTGGCTGCTGGAAAGTGTGGGCCGCGAGACAGAAGCCACGCGCATCGTCAGCGGTGTGCATGCCGTGTCCAACGAACTGCAGTCACCGCGCCTGCGGCGCCATGCCAAACGCTTGCACGGGCTAGCCGCCCGCGCCTCGAGACGGCAAACGCGCACTGCCTGCCTCGCCGCCACGGTGCACGGCATTGCAGATGCATTGCATGTACTCGCCGATCACGGCGAGGGCAATGCAGGGCCACGCTTCAACCGGCTGACCGGGGCTCTTGGCGCCCCATGCGCCCATGCCGGTGGAGTGCTTGCCGCGGCGCAAACCACCGGTAGCTGGGCAAGTCTGCTGTCGGACACAGGTGATCAGCACTGGGCCACGGGAACCTCATCTCCCTGTCTCTCGCTGTTTCGCCCGCTGGAGATCCACCGCCCGCGTCTGACGGGGACGCCCGGCGGACAGCGCGACACCGGCAGCCTCTGGTGGCGCCACGAACGCCTGCACCGCGCGATACGCCTGTGCGGCTGGACGCCGCCGCCGTCCTTCGCTGCGGACCGCGCACGGGTGCAGGCCGCGATGCTGGCCTCACCCGCAGAGGCATGGACGATGGCCGAGGATTTTCTGGAGCGCTGGGAGAACGCGGGCGGCAGCGCCCACGCCACATCCGGTCCACGGTGGCTGCGACGATACTGGGAGAAGGTGGATCTGGCAGCCGGGGCGCCTGCGCTGCGTCCGTGGCGGGACCCGGACTGAGACCCGCTGTCTACGCGGCTCTGGCGATCTCGCGAATGCGATTGACCATCGCGCGCAGTCCGTTGCCGCGCGTCGGGCTGAGATGCGCCAGGAGGTCAAGACGCGCGAAATAGCCATCGATGTCGTAGGCAAGCACTTCTTCGGCGCGTTTCCCCTCGAAGGCGGCGAGTACCAATGCGATCAGGCCGCGCACGATGTGGGCATCGCTGTCGATGCGGAAATGGAACTGGCCGTCTGTGTCGCGTGCGGCATCGAGCCACACCTGGCTCTGGCAGCCACGCACCAGCCGCTCCTCGCTTTTGTCAGTCTCGGGCATGGCTGGCACCTGCCGGCCGAGTTCGATGATGTATCGGTACCGGTCTTCCCAGCCGTCGAGAAAACCCAGAGCATCGACGATGTCGGCATCGCTGATACCGGTACCGAAGGGATGATCCGCCACTGCCATTCCCTCCACGTGCCTAGAAAAACATGCCCGTGGCGAGGCGAGCCTCGTCGGACATCCGCTCGCGCGACCAGGGCGGATCGAACACCAGATCCACATCGACCTCGCGCACATTCGGCACGCGCGCAACGCGGTACTTCACGTCGGAGACCAGCACGGGGCCCATGCCACACCCGGGAGCGGTGAGCGTCATGCTGATCCTCACGACACCCGAACCCTGCGCGATCGACACTCCGTACACCAAACCCAACTCGACGATGTCTACGGGGATCTCCGGGTCGTAGACGGATTTGAGCGCCTCCTGGACCTGAACCTCGTCGATATGCCCGTCCGGCGGTGTCGCGAAGTCGAAGGTGATGGGCTCCAGGCCGAGCGCATCGGCATCGGTGCCATCCACGCGGGCCATGTTGCCGTTCAGGATGACCGTGTAGCTGCCTCCCAGCGACTGCGTGATCGTGACGAAGGTGTCCTTGGGAATCGTGACCGGGGTGCCGACCGGGACGAGCCGCGCGGGGCATTCGCGCGTCGTCACCACCATGCGCCGCTCCATCAGGCGGAGGCCTCGCGGATATTGAAGCTCTCGCCACAGCCGCAATGGTCCTGAGCGTTGGGGTTCTCGAACTTGAGAAGGAAATTCAGACCCTCGCGCACATAGTCAACCGTGGTGCCCTGCAGGACCGAAATGGATCCACGGTCTACCAGCAGGGAGACGTCGTCGGCCAGACGCATCGGCAGATCCGTCTCTGCCGGGCTATCGGCGATATCGACCACATACATGTAGCCGGTGCAGCCGCTCTCCTTCACGCGGAGCCTGATACCGGCCGCCCCCGTGCCTGCAAGCTTCTGGCGGAAATGACGGACGGCCGCCGGCGTCACACGAACGGGGACACAGGGATCGACATGCTGGACACTCATGGCGGGCACCTCACAGGAATGTCTGGACTTTGCGCAGCGCGGAAAACAGGCGCTCCACATCCTCAAGCGTGTTGTAGAGCGCAAAGGAAGCGCGAACAGTACCGGGGATGCCGAAGCGAGCCATCGCAGGCTGCGCGCAGTGATGCCCGGTGCGTACTGCAACGCCCTGCCGGTCGAGCAGTGTTCCCACATCGTGCGGGTGACCGCCCTCCAGCAGGAAACTCAACACAGCGATCTTGTGCGCGGCGCGGCCGATCAGCTTGAAGCCCGGCATTTCCTGCGAGAGCTCCAGTGCATGAGCAAGCACTGCGTCTTCATGGGCTGCCATCGCGGCGCGATCGAGCCCGCTCAGATAGCGCACGGCAGCACCCAGACCGACTGCACCCGCGATATGGGGCGTGCCGGCTTCGAAGCGGTAGGGCAAGCCGGCGTAGGTCGTGCGTTCGAAACTCACGGTCTCGATCATCTCGCCACCCCCCTGCCAGGGAGGCATCGCCTCGAGCAAGGCGCGCTTTCCGTAGAGCCCGCCGATGCCGGTGGGGCCGTACATCTTGTGCCCGGAAAACGCGTAGAAATCGGCATCCAGCGCCTGCACGTCCACGTCGAGGTGCGCCACGGACTGCGCACCGTCAAGCAGCACAGCGGCGCCGGCCGCATGCGCCAGCGCGATGATCTCTGCAACGGGGTGAACAGTGCCCATGGCATTGGACACGTGCTCCAGCGCCACCATCCGTGTGCGCGAGCCCAACAAACGCCTGAAGGCAGCCATGTCGAGTTCCGCCGTGTCTAGGACGGGAATCGGCACCACACGCGCACCGCAGGCCTCTGCCACCATCTGCCAGGGCACGATGTTGGAGTGGTGCGCCAGGCCGGAGACGAGGATCTCGTCACCCTGGCGCAACATCGGACGCAGATGACACTGCGCCACGATATTGATCGACTCGGTCGTGCCGCGCGTGAAGATCAGTTGTTCGGGCGCCGGGGAATTGATGAACCCCGCGACCAGGACCCGCGCCTCCTCGAAGGCAGTCGTCGCGCGATCAGCCAACTGGTGCGCGCCGCGGTGCACGTTCGAGTTGATCTGCCGGTAATACGCGTCGATGGCCTCGATGACCGCGAGCGGTTTCTGGGTCGTGGCTGCGTTGTCGAGGTAGACCAGCGGCTGCCCGTGCACGCTCTGGGTGAGCAGAGGAAACTCGGCCCGACGTGCCGCAACATCGAAGCCCGATGTCACGCTCATGCCAGACGCTCCGGGGCCTTGCTGCCGAACCACGTGCGGAGCCCCGCATCCAGCAGCGCCTGCACGGCATCGATCCCCACGCCGGAAAACAGCGCGTTGACGAATCCGAAGGCAAGCAGCACCTCGGCCTCCTGCCTCGCGATCCCGCGGGATTGCAGGTAGTAGAGATTCTTCTCGTCGATGCGACTCACCGTGGCGCCGTGCGAGCACTTCACGTCGTCCGCGTAGATCTCGAGTTCGGGCTTGGTGTCGACCTCCGCGCGATCGCTCAGCAGCAGGTTGCGGTTCGAGAGTTCTGCACTGGTCTTCTGAGCGCCCGGCTTGATCAGGATGCGGCCGTTGAAGACGCCGCGGGCTTCGTCATCGACGATGCCACGGCAGACCTCACGCGTGCTGCAGTGCGGGGCATCGTGCTCCACCGTGGTGTGGAGATCGACGAGCTGGCTGTTACGCGCAAGGTAAACGGCGTCCAGCGCCGCATCCGCACCCGGCCCGAGATGACGAAGCCGGATGTCCAGACGCTTCAGGCGCGAGCCGGTAGCGAGCACGAAACCACGGTAGGCCGAGGCCTCGCGCAGTTCCACGTGTACACCGCCGATGTGCACGGCCTGCTCCGCGTCGAGTTGCAGGCGCATGTGGCGCAGCTGCGCACCGGGTTGGAGTTCGATTTCGGTGAGACCGGGGACGAAGCTCGCGCAGCCGGCCGGGAAGTGCTCTATCAGCGTCATCTCGGAGCGTGCGCCGGCCAGAAGCAGCAAACGCTGCGCCCAGGCACAGCCCTCGGCCGCAGGCTC
>CAIXOY010000303.1 GCA_903921135.1 uncultured Gammaproteobacteria bacterium | reverse complement strand
CCCTTCCTCGACGAGCGCCGCGTGAACCCGGGTACTGACGTGATTTCCACGCTGGCCACCGCCGAATTCGAGGGTCAGCGCCTCTCCGACGAAGAGATCTACTCCTTCGCGCGGATGATCTATCCCGCCGGTTCCGACACCGCCTACAAGAACGGCGGGAGCCTGCTTTACGCGATCCTCTCGGACCCGGCCCTGCGCGCGCAGGTGGGTGAGAGCGATAAAGCCCGCGAGAGCATCGTGCAGGAGGGCCTTCGCTGGGAGCCGCCGGTGGCGCTACTGCCGCGTATCTGCAGCGCCGACATCACGCTGGGCGGCGTCGACATCAAGGCGGGCGACTGGACGCTCTTCGGGATCAGCGCCGCCAACAGCGATCCTGAAGTGTTCAGCGATCCGCGCCGCTTCGACCCGAGCCGTACGCACCGCAACCTCGTCTTCGGGCACGGCGTGCACTTCTGTCTGGGCTCGCACCTGGCCCGGCGCGAACTCGAGACGGCGATCAAGCTCGTGTTCGAGCGTTTCCCGCGGATGTGCCTTGCGCCCGGGCGCAGCGTCGAGGTCATCGGCGGCGTGTTGCGCGGCCCCAAAGAGCTGTGGGTTCGGCCTTACGGCTGAGGCTCTGTCTCGAAGGCGGCGGCATCGAAGCGCCGCAGGCGCCGACGCAGTTCGCGTATCGACCATGGCCAGTTGGTACTGTTCCGGCCGTTGCGGTCGATGAAATAACTGCTGCAGCCGCCGATGTTGAAGACGCTTTGTTGCAGCGCTCCTTGCAGAGCATGGTTGTAGTCCGCGACTACCGCTTCGCGCGGGCGAAGGCTCCGTAATCCATTCTTGCGGGCATGGCGCAGCGCGCCGAGGATGTACTCCACCTGCGCCTCGATCATCACGAAGGCAGACGAGAAGGCGTAGAGATTCGGCCCCAGCGTGAAGAAACAGTTGGGGCAATCCGGCACCGTGGTGCCCAGATAGGCCTCGGGGCTGCCGTTCCACAGATCTGCCAGCGTGCGGCCGCTCGCGCCCGTGATGCGCGCGGCAATCGGCGGCTCTGCCACCTTGAAGCCCGTGCCGAAGATGATCACGTCCGCCTCGTGCACCGAGCCATCGCCCGCGATCAGCGTGTTGCCGCGGACTTCCTTCACGTCACTGCTCACCGTGACATTGGGTTGCGCCAGCGCCGGGTACCAGCTGTTCGATTGGAGAATGCGCTTGCAGCCGATGTCGAAGTCCGGCGTGAGCCGCGCGCGCAGGGCCGGGTCACGCACGGCGCTGTGGATGTTGCGCAGCGCCGCACGCTCGAGCCGCCGTCGCGCACGTGGGCGCTGCACGCTGCCGTTAAGCAGCTCGAACTGCAGCGACAGCAGGCCCCGCAACGCAGACTGCAACGCGGGAAAGCGCGCGAAGCGCCGCTGCCAGCGCGCAGAGATGCGCGCGTCGAGTTTGGGCAGAACCCAGGGCGCGCTGCGCTGGAACACCGTGAGCGATGCCACGAGCGGCTGTATCGCAGGCACGAACTGTATGGCGGAGGCGCCGGTGCCGATCACCGCCACGCGTTTGCCGCGCAGATCCACGCCGTGGTCCCAGTGCGCGGAGTGGAAGCGCTCGCCCCTGAACGTCTCCAGCCCGGGCAACGCGGGCGTGACGGGCTCGTGCATCGGCCCGGTCGCCACGATGATGAAGCGCGCCGTGTAGGGCCCGGCGCAGGTCTCGAGCTCCCAGAGCGCGCTGCTCGCGTTCCAGCGTGCCGCCTGCAGCTCATGACCGAAGCGGATCGCATCGTCGATGCCGGTTCGTGCCACGGTGTCTTCCGCGTAGCGCTTTATTTCCGGCTGCTTGGCGAAGAGATGCGACCACGCTGGGTTCGGCGCGAAGGAGTAGCAATAGAACGCGGAAGGCACGTCGCAGGCGCAGTCGGGGTAGGTGTTCTCTCGCCAGACGCCGCCCACCGAGAGGGCTTTTTCCAGCACCACGAAATCGATATCGGCCTTGCGCAGCATGATCGCCGCGCCGATGCCGGCGAAGCCTGCGCCGAGGATGATCACCTCGTGGTGTCGGAGCGCGGCGCCGGGAGCCGGAATGTCTTTTGCCGAGGCATCGTGTTGCGGCTCGCTCATTGTGCGCTCGGGCAGGGGGTGCTGGCGGAGCCTATCCGATGCTGCGCGCATGCTCCAATATCGCCATGTGGGAGGAGGCCATCCCCCGGCAGTCGCGCGCATGGCGCGCTCCCACCACAACCGCATCGCGTTCGCTTATCGTTAGCCGTCGCCACGCAGGTACTGCCCCCATGAGCATCCGCATCGCCCCCGGCGCCATCACCCCCGACCGCATCGTGCGCTCCGTGTGCTCACCCAACTGCACCGGCAGTTGCGGCATCAATGTGCACGTCAAGGACGGCAAGATGCTCAAGGTCGAGCCCGCGGAATTCCCCGACCCGCGCTACCGCCGCATCTGCCTGAAAGGCATCTCGATGGCGATGCAGCGCGTGGATCACGAGGGCCGCATCCGTTACCCGATGCTGCGCAAGGGCGAGCGCGGCGGCGGGCAGTGGCAGCGCCTCTCGTGGGATGATGCTTTCGATTACGTGGCAGGAAAACTCGACGGCATCGCGAAGCGCTACGGCCCCGAGTCCAACGCCTGGATCAGCATGACGGGGAACTACGGCATCCTCTCGATGATGCTCTCGAGCCGTGTGGCGAACAGCTTGGGCGGCACGGCCTTCAGCAACCTCGGCATCATGGGTGACCTCGGCGCCAACATGGGCTTCCTGCCCACGCTCGGCGTGCACCAGGAATCGAACGAGTGGCCCGACATTGTCGGCAGCAAGCTGATCATCCTCTTCGGCAAGAACATCGCCGACACCGCCCACAGCGACATCCACTTCATGTTCGAGGCCATGGAGAAAGGCGCGCGCGTGGTCTCCATCGATCCGCGTTTCTCGCGCACCTCCACCAAAGCCGACCAGTGGATCCCGATCCGCCCGGGCACGGATGCCGCGATGATCCTCGGCATGATGCAGGTGATCATCGAGTCCGGCCTGCATGCCGCGGAGTACCTGCGCCAGCACTCGAACTCGGCGTATCTGGTGCGCGAGGACGACGGCAGCCTGCTGCGCCTCGGTGGCGAGTGCGCGGTACTCGACGAGAACACCGGCCTTCCCGCCACTGCGGGCAGCACCTCCGTGCCCGCCCTCGACTGGCGCGGCAGCGTGATGCTCCCGGGCGGGGGAGAGGTGGCGGTGCGCACCGGCTTCAACGTGCTGCGCGAGAGCCTGCGTGATTACACGCCGGAAAAAGCCTCCGCGCTCTGCGACGTGCCTGCAGAGACGATCCGCTCGCTTGCGCTCGAATACGCGCGCACCGACCCCGCATCGTTGTGGATCGGGCAGGGCACCCAGCGCTACTACAACGGCCACCAGTCCTTCCGCGCGCTGATCACCCTCGGCGCGATCTGCGGCAACATCGGCAAGCGCCACGCAGGTGTGAGCTGGGGCGGCGGCTCGCTCTTGCGGCTCATCTTCGCCACGCCGCCGTCGTGGCTGATGCCGGGCGGTCGCACCGGGCGCATGTATCCCGGCACACGCATGCACGAGATCATCTCGAGCGGCGCGCCGTACCCGATCAAGAGCCTCTGGGCCCACAACTACGGCTTCGGCACGCAGGCGCCGCGCCGCAACCGCTTCATCCGCGAAGCACTCCCGCAGCTCGATCTTTTCGCCGTCTCGGAGCTGGTGTGGACGCAGGCCGCGCAGCTCGCCGATATCGTGTTGCCCGCGACCAGCTACTACGAGGAAGAAGCCGACGTCGTCGCCAGCTGGAACAACATGTACGTGCAGCTGCGCACCCGCGCCATCGACCCCGTGGGCGAGGCGAAGCCCGACTGGGACATCTTCAAGGGCGTGTGTGAGCGCCTCGGGCAGGGCGAGCATTGGAAGATGAGCGCGATGGAGGCCTGCGAGCAGATCGTGCGCGAGGCCACCGACCCCTGCATCCGCGACATGTCGTGGGAGGAACTGCGCGAGAAGGGCGTGACGCGCGCCGCCATGCCCTCGCCGCACGTGCCCTTCGCGGATCTCAAGTTCCCCACGCCCTCGGGTCACATCGAGGTGTACACCGAGTCGCTGGTGCAGCACGGGCAGGGTGTGCCCACCTTCGAGGAGCCGCTGGAAGGCAATCGCCGCGAGAAGGCGCGCCGCTACCCGCTCACCTTCATGAGCAACCACTCGATGTATTCCGCCAACGCCACGCACATGATCCTGCCCTGGATCCGCGAGGTCGCACCCGAGCCGCGCGTCGAGATGCACCCGCAGGACGCCGCCGCGCGCGGCCTGCAGGACGCCGACCCCATCCGCATCTACAACGATCGCGGCGCCTTCGTGGCGCACGTGCACGTGACCGAGGGCATCAAGCCGGGCGCGCTCAATCTCAGCCAGGGCTGGTGGCCGGAGCACTTCATCTCGGGCCACTACGCGGATCTCACGCAGATGCCGCTGAACGCGGCGCAGGAAACCATCCTCGAATCGAACTACCCCGTCTACGACTGTCTGGTCGAAGTCGAGCGGGCTATGGTGGAGGCGGTCTGATGCGCGTCGAGAAGCAATTCCTGATCGATATCTTCCGCTGCATCGGCTGCGACACCTGCTCGGTGGCTTGCAAAATGGAGAACGGCCTGCCGGTGGGCGAGAACCGGCTGCGGATCCTCAATCCGCAGCAGCGCACCGTCTTCGACAAGCCCGTGGGTTCCTACCCGGAGTTGAAGATGGAGTGGTGGCCGGTGATGTGCCAGCACTGCGAGGACGCACCCTGCATCGACGACTGTCCGACCTGGGCGATCCACCAGCGCGAGGACGGTCTGGTCGAGATCGACCCGGAACTCTGCATCGGCTGCCAGAACTGTGGTGCGGCCTGCCCCTACGATGCGATCAGTTTCGATTCGGCACTGGGCACCGCCGACAAGTGCAATCTTTGCGACCACCGTGGCCCCGAGCAGCCCGAGCCGCCGTGTGTCATGACCTGCCCCACGCGCGCGATCATCCTCGTGGATGCCGACAAGGCAGATGCCGCGGTGCAGGAGTGGCGCCCGGGCCGCGACGTACACCGCCTGAACGAAGACGCCGGCACGCGTCCCACCACCCGCTACCTGTTCCGGGATTGAGCCCATGAGCAACGCCGATCCCATCGTCATCGTCGGTGGCGGACAGGCCGCCGGACAACTCGCCGACTCGCTGCGCCGCGAGGGCTACGCGGGCGCTGTCACGCTGGTCTGCGACGAGCCCATGCCGCCCTACCAGCGCCCGCATCTCTCCAAGCTCTACCTCGCGGGCATCCTCGCCCACGAGAAGCTCCTTTACCGCCCGCGCGATTTCTATGCCGAGCGGGGCATCACGGTGACGAGCGCCAGACGTGCTACGCGCATCGACGCCGCTGCACGGCAACTTCATCTGGACGATGGCAGCACGCTGCCCTACTCCGGGCTCGCGCTCTGTACCGGCGCGGTTGCGCGTCGATTACCGGTGCCCGGTGCAGATGCTGCGGGCGTGCATTGCCTGCGCACACTCGCCGATTGCGAGCAATTGCGCGCCGCGCTGCCCGCGGCCACGCGCGTGGTCTGTGTGGGCGGAGGCCTCATCAGTCTGGAAGCCGCTGGCGTCATGGCGGGGCTGGGCAAACATGTGACGGTGCTCGCCACGCAGCCGCGCGTGATGG
>CAIXOY010000302.1 GCA_903921135.1 uncultured Gammaproteobacteria bacterium | reverse complement strand
TATCTGCCATGCCAAGACCCGCGATTTGGCCCAGTTCACGATCCTGGCAGACATTCTGGTCGTTGCGGCGGGTAAGCCGAACCTCATCGTAGCGCAAATGGTCAAGACAGGTGCCGTCGTGATCGACGTCGGCATCAACCGCCTGCCCGACGGACGTCTGGTCGGCGATGTCGATTTCGAGGGCGTGAAGGAGAAAGCCTCCTACATCACGCCGGTGCCGGGCGGTGTTGGCCCGATGACGGTGACGATGCTGGTGCACAACACCGTGCAGTCCGCGGCGAGGCATCTGGTCTCGCGCCTGCACTAGGGCGCGGCGCGACGCCCTGCGGCCCACCGCCAGCACGTATACTGCGCGCCGCCCGGCACTCCCCGCCGTACCACCCCGACCCACACAGGAAGCATCACCGTGCTGACGCACAACACGTATTTCGAAGGCCAGGTGCAGAGCATCGGCTTCACCCGCAACGGCCTGCGGGCCTCGGTGGGCGTGATCGCGCCGGGCGAATTCCGCTTCGGTACTGCGGCCGCCGAGCGCATGAGCGTAACCAGCGGCATGCTGCGCGTGCGCCTCGAGGGCGGTGAGTGGTTCAGCGTGCCGGCAGGCGGCTATTTCGAGGTGGGGGCCAACAGCAGCTTCGACGTCGAGGCCGTGGGCGGCCCGGCGGCCTACCTCTGCGAGTACCTCGGCAGTCCCTGACACCAACGGGGCAGCCCCATGATCGCCACCAGCAATCTCAGCATCCAGTTCGGCGCCAAGCCGCTCTTCGAGAACGTCTCGGTCAAGTTCGGCAACGGCAACCGTTACGGCCTGATCGGCGCGAACGGCTGCGGCAAATCGACCTTCATGAAGATCCTCGGCGGAGATCTGGAGCCGAGCTCCGGCAACGTCGCCCGTCCGGGAGATGTGCGCCTCGGCAAGCTCCGCCAGGACCAGTTCGCCTACGAAAACAACTCCGTCCTCGACACCGTGATCATGGGCCACGAAGAGCTCTGGCAGGTGAAGGCCGAGCGCGACCGCATCTACTCCCTGCCCCACATGAGCGAAGACGACGGCATGGCCGTGGCCGAGCTCGAGGTGCGCTTCGCCGAGTTGGACGGCTACACGGCCGAGGCGCGCGCGGGCGAACTGCTGCTCGGTCTGGGCATCGCGCTCGCGCAGCACGCGGGCCCCATGAGCGCGGTGGCACCGGGCTGGAAACTGCGCGTGCTGCTCGCGCAGGCGCTGTTCTCGGACCCGGACGTGCTGCTGCTCGACGAGCCCACCAACCACCTCGACATCAACACCATCCGCTGGTTGGAGAACGTGCTGAAGGCGCGCGCGAGCACGATGGTGATCATCTCGCACGACCGCCACTTCCTGAACAGCGTCTGCACGCACATGGCGGATCTGGACTACGGGGCGCTCAAGCTCTTCCCCGGCAACTACGACGCCTACATGACCGCCGCCACGCAGGCGCGCGAACTGGTGCAGAACGAGAACGCCAAGAAGAAAACCCAGATCGCCGAGTTGCAGGCCTTCGTGAGCCGCTTCTCGGCGAATGCCTCCAAGGCACGCCAGGCCACATCGCGCGCACGGCAGATCGAGAAAATCGAACTGGTCGAGGTAAAGCCCTCGAGCCGCCAGAGCCCGTTCATCCGCTTCGACCAGAAACAGAAACTCCACCGCCAGGCTGTGACCCTTCGCGACGTGACCCGCGGCTACGGCGGCGAGCCGCTGTTCCGGGATCTGAGCCTGCAGGTCGAGGCCGGCGAGCGCATCGCGATCATCGGGCCGAACGGCGCGGGCAAGACCACGCTGCTGCGCTGCCTGATGGGCGAACTTGCCCCCGACAGCGGAGAACTGAAGTGGGCCGATGCCGCCGACATCGGCTACTACGCGCAGGACCACGCCAGCGATTTCGCCGAAGACCTGAACCTCTTCGACTGGATGAAGCAGTGGACCAAGGGCGACGAGCAACTCGTGCGCGGCACGCTGGGGCGCATGCTCTTCACGCAGGACGACATCAGCAAAACGGTGAAGGTGATCTCGGGCGGCGAGCAGGGCCGGATGCTCTTCGGCAAGCTGATCCTGCAGCGGGCGAACGTGATGGTGCTCGACGAGCCCACCAACCACCTCGACATGGAATCCATCGAGGCGCTCAACCTGGCCCTGGAGAACTACCCGGGCACGCTGATCTTCGTGAGCCACGACCGCGAGTTCGTGTCCTCGCTCGCCAACCGCATCCTCGAATTCACGCCTGAAGGCATCATCGACTTCAGCGGCAACTACGAGGACTACCTGCGGAGCCGTGCGCTGGAGTGATCTCCATCACTGCGGGTGACAGGGCGCAGCAGGGTGGGGATACTTGTGCCACCGCGTCGCGCCCGCAGGATCGCCGGCCCGCAGTGAAGCCCCCTCCGATGCCTGGCACACCATGAACTGGATTCCGGTCCTCGCCACAGGCGCCAGCGCCACCCTGCTCTGCGGGTTGTGGTGGCGCGCGATGCGCGGGCGTCTGCTCGACACCCCGGGGGATCGCAGCCTGCACACCCACCCCACGCCCACCGGCGGCGGCGTTGGCATCGTGACAGCCCTGCAGGCTGGCACCTTGCTGGCGGTGCCGGAGCCGCGCGACACCGCATTAGCTCTGCTGGCCCCGGCACTGCTGCTCTGCCTCACCGGACTGCTCGATGATCTGCGGGGCCTGGGCGTGTGGCTGCGCCTGGCCTTGCAGGGCGCCTGCGCGGCGTGGGTGGTCTTCATGCTCGTGCCCGCCCCTGCATCTGCGCTGGTACTCGCGCTGGCCGGCCTCTGGGTGGTGGGGTTCACGAACGCCTTCAATTTCATGGACGGCATCGACGGGTTCGCGGCCACGCAGGCGGCTTTCGCGGGCCTCGCGGGGGCGCTGTTGCTGGACGATGCCGGGGGGCGCGCCGACACGGTGCTGCTGCTCGCGCTCACGGGCGCTGGCGCAGCCGGCTTCCTTGCATGGAACTGGCCGCCCGCACGGCTCTTCATGGGCGATGCCGGCAGCCTGCCGCTCGGCTTCCTGATCGCCGCACTGGCGCTGCTCAGCACGGCAGAGGGAGCGCTGCCGGGGTGGTGCTGGCTGATCCTGCTCGCGCCCTTCCTCTGCGATACAGGCATCACGCTGCTGCTGCGGGCCGCAGCCCGCAAGCCGCTCCTGCGGGCCCACCGCGAACACGCCTACCAACGGCTCGCCGTGCGCGGCCACCGCCCGGTAACGCTCGGGTTGCTGGCTCTGGATGTCGTCTGGCTGCTGCCGCTCGCCTGGCTCGCGGCCCATCGCCCCTCACTCGCACCGCTGGCCGCTGTCAGCGCCGTGCTGCCCTTGTGCGTTGTGGCAGGGGTTGTGGCCTGGCGACACCGTGAAAAAGGAGTGGAACGCGCATGACAGCGCCGCGCGATGGCCTTGGCAGATTCCCCACCGAACAGGCGGGCTGGAAGGGCTTCGCGTGGCTGCTGGTGCAGCGCCTGTTCGAGTTGCCGCGCAACCTTCGACAGGCCTTCATCCTTGCGCTGGATCTGGTGGCCATACCGCTCGCGCTTGCCGGGGGGAGCTGGTTGCGCTCGGGCGAAGCGAGCCTGGCTGTCCCGGGTACCAGCGAAATTGCAGCGGCGGTCATCACGGTCATAGGCTCGGCGGTGATCTTCCTGCGGCTCGGTCTCTATCGCGCCGTCGTGCGCTTCATGGGCCATCAGGCCGTGCTCGCGATCGTCAAGGGTGTGAGCCTCTCGACCCTGCTGCTGGCGCTGGCCTCGCTGCTCACCGGAGCGGGCCTGCAGGTCTCGCAACTGGTGTCGTACGGGATCTTCATGCTGGTGTTCGTAGGCGGAACACGCCTCGCGGTACGGAGCTGGTACCGCAGCGCCCATCATCCGAGCGGGCAACCGGTGGCTATCTACGGCGCCGGTTCGGCGGGACGCCAACTGCTGAACGCGCTGCGTCATGGCTACGAGTACTCGCCGGTGGTGTTCATCGACGACAACCCGCAACTGCAGGGACGGGTGATCAGCGATGTGCCGGTGGCGTCGGCCGCGGCGCTGCCCGGTCTGGTCCGTCGCCATGCGATCACGGAGGTCTTCCTTGCCATGGCCTCGCTGGGCAGCGCCCGGCGCAGGGAAATCATCCGCTCGCTTGCAGACCACCCGGTCAGGGTGCGCTCCATCCCGCCGATTGAAGACCTGATGGGCGGGCGTGCATCCATCGGGCAGACGCGGATGGTCTCGCTGGATGACCTGCTAGGTCGCGATCCGGTGCCGCCGCGGCCGGAACTGCTGGGGCGCTGCATCACCGGCAAGACCGTGCTGGTGACGGGCGCAGGCGGCTCGATCGGCTCCGAGCTGTGTCGCCAGATCATCGGCTGCGCGCCCGGGACCCTGCTGCTGCTCGACAACAGCGAGTACGCGCTCTACGAAATCGAGAAAGAACTGCGGCTGAAAGCCTCCGATACCGGCGTGCCGGCGCGGATCGTCCCGCTGCTAGCCTCGGTCCGCGACGAGGCGCGCCTGCAGCGCGTACTCCAGACATTCCCGGTGCACACCATCTACCACGCGGCCGCCTCCAAGCATGTGCCGCTGGTGGAGCAGAACATCGTCGAGGGCGTGATGAACAACGTCCTCGGCACGCTGAACGTCGCCCGCGCCGCCATGCGGGCGGGCGTGGAGACCTTCGTGCTGGTGTCGACCGACAAGGCGGTGCGGCCCGCCAGCACCATGGGCGCGACCAAGCGGATCGCAGAGATGATCATGCAGTCGCTCGCGGCGCAGGAGCCGGGCACGCGCTTCGTGATCGTGCGCTTCGGCAATGTGATCGGCAGCTCGGGCTCGGTGATACCGCTCTTCAGCGAACAGATCGCACAGCAGGGCCCCGTGACGGTGACGCATCCGGAGGCCGAGCGTTACTTCATGACCATCCCGGAGGCCGCGCAACTGCTGCTGCAGGCCGGTGCCATGGGCAGCGGCGGCGACGTCTTCGTGCTCGACATGGGGCAACCCATCAGGATCCTCGATCTCGCGCGCCGCATGATCCACCTCTCGGGGCTGCAGGTGCGCGACGAGGCCAACCCCGCAGGGGAGATCGAGATCCGCTTCACGGGGCTGCGCCCGGGAGAGAAACTGCGCGAGGAACTTCTGGGCAATGGCGAGATCACGCCCACCGACCACCCGATGATCCTCCGCGCGATGGAAGCCGTGATCCCCTGGGAGGAACTGCAACGGGCGATCGATACGCTCGCCGCCGCGTGCAGCGCTTACGAGCCAGAGGGCATCAGCGCCGTGTTCCGCAGCCTGCTCGAGGGTTTCGAGCCACCACCGCCTGCGGGCGATCCGCTGGGCACTGCAGCACCCTGAGGGGGCGCAATCTCAGATGCGCCCCTGCGCCCGCAAGGCCTGCGCACGGGCGTAGAGGATGGCGTCGAAGCGATTCACACTGCGCACCAGATCCAGCTCCGCCTCGGTGTAACTGTCGCGCCGGCGATAGGCGCTCGGTGTGCGGTTCGACTGCCGCGCGGCCGGACACGGCAGTGACAGCTTGGCAAACAGCGTCTCGCAGTCCTCGGCGAAGGTCTCCGTGAAACCGACGTGGAGCATGCTGAGCAGACGCTCGCTTGCCCGCTCGAGGCTCGCCTCGTCCGGAGGCAGCAGCGAGCGCTTCCTGAACTCCTCGAAGTACTGCTCCTGCGTGAGGTCCTTGCGCACCAGGCGGGCATAAAGGCGGCGGACATCCATGGCGGATCCCAGCATCCGGGTTTGCAGGTCGGCGATGCTCTGGGTCACGTAGGGGTGCGCAAGGAATTCCGTGAGGGAGCCCTGCGCCAGCTTGCCGAGCCAGGTTTCGGGATGAGACTTCATGAACTCGAAGGCGGAGATCGTGCGGTCGACGGGATCGCGGAGGAAGGTGAACACCAGTCTCTCGGTACGCAGCGCGTCGATAGCGTCGTAGTGGATGTGTCCACGGATCAGGGCACGGCTGCGGCGCTCGGCGTCCTTCATGAGCAGCACCGTTGCGTTGTAGTGCGGCGCGGGATTGCTGCCGAGAGCTTCGTCGAACATGTCGTTCAGGCTGGTGCCGGCGGTCTTGGGAATGTGGAGGAAGACCCACTGCCGTTGCCCCTCCGGCAAGGCAACTGGCAACAGCTTTGGCTTGGCAGCCCTTGTGTGTTTGCTCATGACATCGGCTCCGCTCGGCGGTGGGGGTGGGGGTGGCGTGGAGCCATCCAGTTCGCGACCTATCGCCTCGACGTCCCACTTGGCATAGGCACCGGCGTAAGCCCCGAAAGACATCGGCTGGCCCCAGATACGGTAGATGGTCTCCTCGGTCGCCTCGAAGGCCAGCCCCAAGGCCTGCGCCACGCCGGGGTGCAGCGGCTGCTGGTTTATTGTGAGGTAGTCGAGCGGAAGCTCTTCGGCAGCTTCCAGAGCCCGGTATCCCAGCATGGCGAGCAGATCGTTCACCTGATGGACGCAGAGCGGCTGCGTGGGGTGGTTGTAGGTCTCGAAAAGCTTGGCCGAGCGGAAATGGGCCATGATGTAGTCGAGGAGTTTCTGGTCACGGCGCGTCTCGATCTGGCGCTGCGACAGGACGTAGTCCGCGATCACAGCATCGAGATCGACACTGCCCGGATACTCGTCTCCGGCAAAGCGTTCGGCGGCACGCGCCGGCGACTCGCCCGCGGCAAGCGCCTCGATCACCACCCGATCCCCGTAGGGAAAGGGCCCGAACGGGTACGCCGGCGTGGGTACGTTCCGGGGGTCGATGGCAAAGCCGGGCCAGTACACCGGAAAGGTAAGGTAGTTGATGGCGATGCGCCGGCAGCCCTCCGGGACCGCGGCAAGCAGGCTGTCGTTGGAAAGATCGCCCCAGTTCGCGCCAAGCGGCTGGTAAATCAGCAGATCACAGCGCGCCAGCAGTTCGGAGGGCACGGACTGCTTCTGGTAGTTGACGAAGTAGTGCACCTCGAAGTCACGCGCGAAGTCCGCGTGCGCGTTCAGAAGCGCCTTGATGTAAGCGCCTTGGCAATTCGCCGAGATGATGCAAACGGACTTGCCGTCCATACGCTGCCCTGCCGTCGATGACACCCCGCCCGCGCCTCAGCGTGGCAGGGAGAAAACAGTGCCGATGTCCTCGAACGCAGGCGCGAAGGCCTGATTCCAGGACGCGGGGTAATCGAGCTGGCAATAGACGCCAGGCTCATCGAGCGCCGCGACCACCGCGCGCGCCAGCGCCTCGGCAACGCTCTTGTAATCGAGCTCGCAGGGCTGCAGATAGCGGCTCTGCGCGCGGATGAACTCCGCCGGGCGGTTCGCATAGACGTTGGTGACGGTGTGGAGCCCGAACTGCGCCATCTCGTAAGGCACCACGCTGGGGTGCGGCGCGTTCATCAGGCTCACGCCCACCTTGCTCTCCGAGAGCAGGACCGCGTAATCGGCCAGGGGCATCTTCGGCAGGAACTGCAATTCCGTCTCGGGGTCCAGCCACATCGCGCCCGGCGTCAGCGCACCGATGCCGAGGAACCGGAACTGCCGCGCCTGCGGACAGATCTGCAGCAGATGCCGCAGTGCGAGGATCACGACCTGGAAGCAATTGCGCGCCGCGTGCCCCTCGGGGCGCAGATAGGCCAGCAAGGTGTTCTTGCGCGGGACGGGCGGCGCCTCCGAGCGTGTCAGCACGTGCGAGAAAACCGAGCGCGTGTTGTTCGCGCCCAGACCCAGCCGCTCGAACCACTCCCGCAAGGGCGCGGAGTTGAACAGCAGATGGCAATCGAGCGCGAAGGACCGGTCTATGGCAGCGCTCACCGCACCGAAGGAGTGGAAGATCGACTCCCACTCCTGCACGAAGTACAGGAACTTCGGGTTCCGCGCGAAGCCCGAGAGGCGCTGCGCCATGTACGCCGCCTTGGCGTTGTAGGCGACGAACACATCGTCGGGGCCCACCGCGATCTCATCACTGATCTTGATCAGCTCGCTGCGTGCGATCACCGCGTGGCAGGGGTTCGCGTGCGACACCCTCGCCACCACCTCCAGCGGGTTGGCGATGTCCTCGGTGATGATGAAGCGGTGCGACACATCAAAGCGAGAGTCGAGGGCGCGGATGAACTCCATGAACGAGATCAGCCCACCGAACATCACATCGTTGCCGAGGCGCGGAATGAGGTAGTTCAGCCGCGGGCGCGCGGCTGCCGGTGCCTGCCGCACACGCAGGCGCGGACGTACCAGACTCTCGAACTCCTCGTAGGTCTCGAGGAAGACCGGCCGGTCGAGCCCCGGGAAGATCTCGTTCAGGTAGTCCTGCTCGCTCAGCTGTCCCTTGCGGCCCTCGTGCTCGCCAATCGAGACGTAGTGATCGAAGCCGCAGCGGAACTTGGCGCCGAGCACGGCGTCCAGCACATCGAGGTTGCGGGCGAGATAGAGCTTTTCATCGAACCAGCTGTTGGGGCTCATGCCCACCAGACAGCCGGCCTGGAGGTAGTGGTTCAGCAGGCCTTCGGGCGGGGTGGCGATGCCGAGCGCGCGCAGCTGCTCCCCGTACCAGGCCTGGTCGAAGTGCGCCTCGACCAGATCGGCGAAGGCGGCGGCGCGGCCCTTGCGCGAGGCGGCAGCGCGCTCGGGCAACGCGGCAAACACCAGACCCTGCTGGCGACCGTGCTCGAGCCAGTCGGTCTGCAAGTCGATGCTGCTGGACAGCCGCGAAGCACGGGAGCCCCCGTCAGCGGCCGCGGCGAGTTGCTTGCGGTAGACGCCCGGGTCGAAGTGGCGCAGCAGCGTGAGCTGCACCTCCGAGGCACCGACGCGCTCCGCGAGTTCGGCGTCCGAGGGCACCATGGGCGAGGTCCATTTCTGGACGGGGCGGCGGCCGTTCAGCTGCGAGAGGAGGTAGTACTTGCCGACAGGGTCGAGCTTGCCCACGAGTTGGCGGAGCTCGACTGTGCTCCTGCCGAAAAACCTGCTGAGGATGCTCAT
>CAIXOY010000301.1 GCA_903921135.1 uncultured Gammaproteobacteria bacterium | reverse complement strand
GCGCTGTGCACGCGCAGCTTGAGCCGCCCCGCGCGGTGCGCGCGTTGTACGGCCGCCAGCGACTCCCATGTGTCCATGTCGTGCACAGCCGTCACGCCGAGCGCCAGCAGGTGCTGCTGTGCGGCCAGTACAGCGCGATCCTCGGTCTGCGGCGAAGGTCTGGGCACGTGCGCATACACGAGGTCGATGGCCTTGTTGCGCAGGATGCCGGTGGGCTGGCCGCGCGCGTCGCGATCGATGATGCCGCCCGGTGGATCAGGCGTCTTCGCCGTGATGCCGGCGATCGCGAGCGCACGCGAATTCGCGAGCATGATGTGGCCATCGAGCCGCGAGACGATGACGGGGGTATCCCGCGTAACCGCGTCGATCCAGCCCCTGGCAGGCAAAGTGCCGCCCCAGGTTTCGTGGTCCCAGTTGCCGCCTGTGACCCACTCCCCGGGCCGCGCCTTTGCGCGTTCGGCGATGCGGCGCACAAAATCCTCGCGGCTGACAGCAGGACGCAACTGGACCTCTTCGAGATCCAGCCCGCCCGAAATGAAATGCACGTGATCGTCGACGAAACCGGGCACCACGCGCCGGCCCTGCAGATCCACGCGACGCGTGTCGGGACCGGCAAGGCGCGCGATCTCCGAATCAGCGCCTACGGCCACCACCACCCCGCTGCGGATGGCGAGCGCGGTGGGCTCGGCACCCGCCGGCGGCCAGGCATCGGCCTCGCCCGTCCAGACGCGGCCGCCGAGCAGCACGGTATCGGCCGGCGGAGCGGCGCAGCCACCGAGCAGCAACACGGCAAAAAGAATCGCGGGAAGGACGAGGCGGTTCATGCAAACCCCCGGAGAGCGGGGAGAAAGAGCGCGCGCTCCCGGCGGGACAGTGCCGCCGGGAGCGCGGGCTGCATCAGCGGAAGGACCGGCGCAGGCTCATGCCGAAGGAGCGCGGCTGACCAGTGCGGATCGAGTCGCCACCGAAGTACGTCGCGGCGTTGAAGGGCTGCAACTGCACCACGCGCTGGTCGAGCACGTTGTCGGCAAACAGCGTGAACTCCCAGAGATCGGTGTTGTAACCCGCACGCAGATCGACCGTCTCGTAGTCTGGCTGGCGGCCGCGGGCGCCGTAGCCGTTCTTGTTCGGGAAGGCATTGCCGTTGTAATCGAAGCAGCGCGAGCCGGGGCAGCCGTCGTTGTCTTTCAGACGGTTCCACGCGCCATCGGTGTAGCTGTACTGGATGCGCGCGTAGGCCTCGCCGCCGTCGAGCAGCGCCATGGGCCATTCGTATTCCAGATAGGTCGAGAACTTGAGATCGGCGGTAAGCGGCAGGCGCGTGCCGCCGTCGAGCGTGAAGGGATCGTCGGTGGGGTCGTTGGGGTTGCCGGCGATGATGTCGTCCTTCAGCTCCGCCTTGAAGAGATAGGTAGACACGATCCCCGCCGACCAGCCCTCTCCCGTGCTCCACGAGAGGTCGAGGTCGAAGCCGTCGACCTGCGCATCGCCCAGGTTCGCGATGACCGTCTGGAAGGGGTAGCGCACGTCCGTGTTGCCGTCGTTGTCGATGTCGACCGGGGTGCAGCATCCGGGGTCGTTCAGCTCGAGCTGCATGTCTTTCCAGACCTGGTGGTAGCCGGTGATGTTCAGCTGCACCTGCCCCTCGAACCACTGGGATTTCAGGCCCGCTTCCCAGTTCTGGAGGATGTCGGACTCGTACTCGCGCGGGAACGTGGACACGAGGCCGCGCTGCTCGGCGCGGTCGCGGTTGGCGCCGCCCAGACGGAAGCCTTCCGAGTAGAGCGCATAGACCATGCGGTCATCGTCGATCTGGTACTTGATGCCGATCTTGGGCAGCCAGCCGTTCTCGCTGCCATCGCTGGGCACCCAGCGCGGATCATTCGTGGAGGGCACGCGTTCGTAGTAGAGCCGCTCGATGTCGGCCTTGTACCAGCGCGCGCCGAAGAAGAGCTTCCATTTGTCGGTGAGGGCGTACTCGCCTTCGCCGAAGACCGAGGCGTCCTTGCGCTCCCAGCGCTCGCCCGAGCGCCAGTTGATGTCGGTGGGTGCGAGGGGGTCCTGGCCGTTCAGTTCACGGATGGCCTGGTAGTGCGCCCAGCGCTCGGTGCGGGTGAAGTCTTTCACCCAGGTGCCGTACTCCCAGTGCTGCTTGGACTCCTGATAGAAGAAGCCGAGCGTCCAGTCGAGCTTGGAGGTGGAGCCGCCGAAGCGCGTCTCGTGGGTCCAGCGGTTGTCTTTCTGGTCCTGGCGGAACCACGAGATCGGGTCTGCGTCGTCAACGTCGGTGCCCGTGCCGTTCAGTTCGCAGGCCGTCGCGAAGTCGTAGATGTTGTAGTAGGGCTGGTCGCTCGCGCAGTTGCCACGACCGTAGACGCCGAGCACCGCGTGGTAGTAGGCGATGTTCTTGGTCGCGTCGAAGACGTAGGCCACGTCGCGCTCGAAGTAAGAGGTCGAGCTGGTGACCGTGGCCCAGCCCAGATCGCCCTCGACGGTGAACTGGTAGTTCGACCACGCGTCGTCCCAGCGCTCGGGTACGAACTTGACCGTTTCCAGATCGCCGACGGTGGCGTCGTAGTCGTTGAAGCCGGTTTGCTTGGAGCGGGTGTTGTTGTAGATGCCGGTGAGGGACCAGTCCTCGTTCACCCACCACTTGGCCGAGATCCGGCCGCCCTTCCAGGTGCCTTCGTTGATGTCGTCTTCCACAAGGGCGGAGTTGTCCGTGGCGCCGCGCAGGGGCGTGCTGCCGAGGACATTGTCGATATAGCCCGCGTCCTTCGCACCGAAGCCCACCAGACGTATGGCGAGTTTGTCCTTGATGAGGGGCAGGTTGACCATGACATCGCTGTCCCAGCCCATGCCACCGCCGTCGATCTGCTCGAGGCCGCCGCCGATGTTGGCTTCGAAGGCCTCGGCATCGGGCTTGTTGACGATGTAGCGCACGGTGCCCGACTGCGAGCTCGCGCCGTAGAGCGTGCCCTGCGGGCCGGCAAGGCTCTCGATGCGGGCGAGGTCGATGGGGCGGATCTCGGGGGACTGCGCGCCCGTGGTGAGCGGCTGCTCGTCGAGGTAGATGGCGGCAGAGGACTCGGCGATGAAGGGCCTGGGCGAATCCGCGAGGCCGCGGAAGACGATCTTCATCTGGCCGGCGCCCGCGCCCACCACCGTCATGGAGGGCGAGAAACGCGCCACGTCCTCGAGGCTCTGGATGCCCTTCTTCGCCATATCCGCGGCGCTGAAGGACAGCACGGCCTGCGGAATGTCCTGGATGTTCTCGTCGCGCTTGCGGGCGCTGACGATGACTTCCTCGATGCCCTGCTGCGCGATGACCGGCGCCGCGAGACTGCCGGCAACGGCAGCGGACACGGCATGGGCAAGAGCGCGGCGGCGCGGACGGGCAGAGTAGGTGTTCATGGTTGTTATCTCCGTGGTCAAAACGGTTTGGTGGGAGTCTAGCCTCGGCGCGCGGGATTTGTCTCTACCCCGGGGGCTTCTGATCCTACGCCTGCGGCAACACCAGATACTTGCCCCCCGTGGTGCGCGCGCCATAACCCGCCGCCTCGGCCGGATCCATCATTCCGGCGAGGGGAATACGCCGGGCGTAATGGCTGGCAAAGGTGGTGTGCAGCTCATCGGCCACGCGCTGCTTGAGCGCTGCGGTCACGGCCGGGCCCACCCGGTTCAGGAAGGGGAACAGCAGCCAGCCGCCAACGCCCCAGCACATCCCGAAGCTGCGCGTGATCTCGGTGGGCGAGAGATCGAGCCCCCCGTAGATGTAGACCTGCTTCAGCACGTTCGAGCCGTAGCGGTTGAAGCCCGGCGCGGTGCGGCTGATGGCCGCCTCCATGCACGCGAGGATCTGGCCGGCGAGCTTGCCGCCGCCGATGGCATCGAAGGCAAGGGTCGCGCCCGTGGCGGCGAGCGCGTCCGTGAGCTCTTCCATGAACGTCGGCGAGGACGTGGAGCAGACATGCATCGCGCCCTGCGCGCGCAGCAGATCGGCCTGCTCGGGCTTGCGCACGATGTTCACCAGCGGCACGCCGTCTTTCAGGCAGATGCGGTTCAGCATCTGGCCCAGGTTCGAGGCAGCGGCGGTGTGCACCAGCGCGCGGTGGCCCTCGAGTTTCATGGTCTCGACCATGCCGAGCGCGGTGAGCGGGTTCACGAAGCAGGAGGCGCCCTCCTCCGCCGTGGCGCCCTCGGGCAGGGCGAGGCATTGCTCGAGCTGCAGGCAGCGGTAATCACCGTACATGCCACCGCCGCCGATGCCCGCCACGCGCCGCCCCAGCAAGGCCTGCGCTGCAGGGGACGAACCCGCCCGCACCACCGTGCCCGCGCCCTCGTTGCCGCAGGGAATGGACAGACCCACGCGCGCCGCGAAAGCCCGCATGGCGCGCTCCGGCACCGGCATGCGCAGCGCCGGGCGGCCACCGATCTCGACCACCGTGGCCTTGCCCACGTCCGCGCCACCGATCAGCACGCCGATGTCAGAAGGGTTCACCGGCGCGGCTTCGATGCGCAGCACCACCTCCTCCGGGCCGGGCTCGGGAATGGGCGCCTCCACAAGGAAGAGGTCCTGCATGCCATCGGCGTGGAGGAGCGAGTGGAGTTGCAGGGCATTCGGGGGCACAGGGAAATTCATACTCGACTCCGGTTCAGGAAAGTGAAAACAACAGGTGCGGGGGACGCCTCAGCCAAGCCCCCGCGCGATCTCTGCAGCCGCCATGAGCGACAGCGCGCTGAAAGTGAGCGTGCCATTGGCGCAACCCGATGACACCAGCGTGGGTGCGCCCACGACGAAGAGGTTTTCGTGGTCATGGCTGCGGCCGTGTCGATCAACCACGCTGCTTGCCGGGTCCTTGCCCATGCGGCAACCGCCGCCGGGGTGGTCCTGGAAGCTGTCGGTGGCCGAGGCGATCACGCGGCCGTTGCCGGCACGCGCCATGTCGGCGAAGAGCTCGGCGAGGCGCTGCTCGCTGTAGCCGCGCAGTTCTGCCGAGACGGGATCGTCGCGCAGCGCAAGCCGCGGCAGCGGATCGCCGAAGGGCGTGCGACGGGCGGCGTCCAGGGTGAGCTCGCTGTTTTTCGCGGGGATCACGTCGTAGTAGCCGCGTACGCGGGCCGTGGATTCCGTGTCGGTGCGTGCGCGCCAGTCTGCCAGCAGCGCATCGCCCATCAGGAGCTTGCCGGCGTCGTCACGCAGACGCGGCAGGCGGCCGACCGTGTCTTCCCAGATGCGCAGATCGTGGCGCAGGTACTTGTCGGTGCGCGGCTTGCGCATGAAGAACTTCGTGACCAGCGAGTGCTGCTCCTGCATGCCGGGGAAGAGCCCGATGGGCAGCGCGATGCGGGCGCTTACGTTGCGATGCCCGGTGAGGTACTTGCCCACGAGGCCCGAGGAATTGGCGATGCCCTGCGGATGGCGCGCATCGGCCGAGAGCAGCAGCAGGTAGCTGCTCCACAGATAGCCCGCGGCCACCACGAAGGTCTTCGCGCGGTACTCCAACTCCTGACCGCCCGTCACCGCTACCGCGCGTTCGATGCGCTCGCTGCCGGGCGCGGTGTGCAGACGCCGCACCATGGTGTTCGCCTGCAACGTGAGGTGGCCCGCAGTGCGCAGCCGCCGCCACGTCATGTCGGGCGAGTACTTGGCGCCGGTGGGGCAGATGGGGTCACAGGTGTCGCTGCGGCAGCAGGAGGCGCGGCCGTCGTCGGGGCGCGACACCGTGAGCTTGGCCGAGGGCTGGCTCCACATCGGGATGCCCGCCTTCGCGGCCCACTCACGGTACTGCAGCAGGTTGTAGTTCAGGGGCAGCGCAGGCATCGGGAAGGGCTTGCCGCGCGGGTCGAGTTCGGCCGGGCCCTGCTCGCCGCCGATGCCGATCAGCTCTTCTGCTTCCTGGTAGAACGGATCGAGTTCCTCATAGCTGATCGGCCAGTCCGTGCCCACGCCGCAGGCGGAGCGCTGACGGAAATCCTCCGGCGAAAAGCGCGGCGTGACACCGCCCCAATGCATGGCCATGCCGCCCACGCACATGGAGGGGCTCTGCATACCCTCGACAAACATCCCGTCGATGTGGTCGGTCGGCCAGGGGCTCTCGCCGTAATCGAGGTTGCGCTGGCGCAGCCGCGCAAACTCCAACGGCCCGGGCTGCTCGGCACCGGCCTCGAGCACCACGATGTTGCTCTTACCCTCGCGCACGAGGCGCTCGGCCACCATGGCCGCCGAAATGCCCGAGCCGATGATGCAGACATCGCACTCCACGATGCGCGCGCTCATGCCAGATCCTCCGGCCGCAGCGCGCGTGGCGCGATATGCACATCGTCCAGCGGACGGCACATGGCCTTGCCGACGGCGGCGCGATAACAAAGATCCGTGCCCTGCGGGGACTGGAAGAAATGCGTCATCAGACCTAGCGCCACGTGCGGAGCATCGATGGGCAGCGGGAGATCAGGCCCCTTGATGCCGGCGAGCGACTGCGCGATCAGCGCCTGACGCGCGGGCAGATCCAAGGCCGCAAAACCGCCGGGCGACTGCGCGCGCGCCGCGGCATCGAGCTCGCGCAGTTGCTGCTGCCATGCGGGGAGCGGCGAGGCGGGCAGCTGCGTCACCGGCGCAGCGGGATAAGGGTGATTCAGCTCCGCCCCCGGCACGTAGCCCGTGATCCACGCACTGAAGCGCCGCAGCGCCGCCGCCCTGCCCTGCTCGCCCAATTCAGAGGGCAGCACGGCAGCGCCGAGGGCGTCGAGCAGCGCGGCATCAAAGGGCGAGGCCGCGTCCGTGGCGATGACACTGCCCGCCGCCGAAACAGGCAACGCCCGAGCCAAACCGAGCATGGCACCCACACGCAGGGCAAAAACGACGAACGAGCGTCTGCGGAAAGACGGCATGGGGCAGTGCCTTGAACGGAAGATGAGGGGACTGTAGCCGCTGCCGCCAGCCCGGCCAAGCCGCGCACCGCATCAGAGCGGGCCATGCTCGCGACAACATTCAATGGAACCCACGTCGGGGGCATGGCCCCCTCCCACACCCAGAATGCAGCCGCACCCGTACAAGCGACTCCCGAATGTGGGAGCGGGCCATGCCCGCGACAACACAACCCCTCACAACAATCCAAAACTTTGGGGTCGGGGGCATGGCCCCCTCCTACATCGCTAGAATGGCGACTCGAAACCCTCTGCCGGATCCACCGGCCAGGACCCCGCCCGTGATACGCATCACCGAATTGCCGCTGCCGCTCGACTACCCGCCCGCGGCGCTGCGCGAGGCCATCGTGCAACGTTTGGCCATCGCGGAGGACGAGCTCCTCGACTTCACGCTGTTCAAGCGCAGTTACGACGCCCGCAAGAAAAACACCGGCATTGTTTTCGTCTGCATCGTCGATGTGAGCGTGCGCGACGAGCCCGCTGTGCTGCAGCGCCTTGCAGGCGACAGGCACGTGGGCCCCGCGCCTGATACGGCCTATCACACGGTGGCGCAGGCACCGGCACATCTGAAAGAGCGCCCGATCATCGTGGGCTTCGGCCCCTGCGGGCTGTTCGCCGCGCTGCTGCTGGCGCAGATGGGCTTCAAACCCATCGTGCTGGAGCGCGGCCGCGATGTACGCCGCCGCACCCGCGACACCTGGGCGCTGTGGCGCAAGAACACGCTGATTCCCGAATCGAATGTGCAGTTCGGCGAGGGCGGAGCAGGGCTTTTTTCCGACGGCAAGCTCTACAGCCAGATCAAGGATCCGAAGTTCTACGGCCGCAAGGTGATGCACGAGTTCGTGCGCGCCGGCGCGCCGCCGGAAATCCTCTATGTGAGCAAGCCGCACATCGGCACCTTCCGCCTCACCGGCGTGGTGGCGGCGATGCGCGAAGAGATCATCGCGCTGGGCGGCGAGGTCCGCTTCGAGAGCAAGGTCACCGACATGCTTATCGAGCAGGGCCAGGTGGCAGGCGTGGCGCTCGAGAGCGGCGAGACGCTGCACAGCCGCCACGTGGTGCTCGCGCTGGGGCACAGCTCGCGTGACACTCTGCGCATGCTCGAGCGGCGCGGCGTGTTTCTGGAAGCGAAACCCTTCGCCATCGGTTTCCGTATCGAGCATCCGCAGTCGCTGATCGATGCCGCGCGGCTCGGGCGCTTTGCCGGGCACCCCGAACTCGGTGCCGCCGACTACAAACTCGTGCACCACGCCCGCAACGGCCGCGCGGTGTACAGCTTCTGCATGTGCCCGGGCGGAACGGTGGTCGCCGCCACATCGGAGCCGGGGCGCGTCGTGACCAACGGCATGAGCCAGTACTCGCGGAACGAGCGCAATGCCAATGCCGGCATCGTGGTGGGCATCAACCCCGAAAAAGACTTCCCTGGCGGCACACTCGCCGGCGTCGCCTTGCAGGAAGCGCTGGAATCCGCTGCCTACGTGGCGGGCGGCAGCAATTACTGCGCGCCCGCGCAGCTGGTGGGGGATTTCCTGCGCGGCGTGCCGTCCACGCAACTCGGTGATGTGCTGCCCTCGTACAAGCCGGGCGTGCTGCTCGGCGATCTGTCGCAGTCCCTGCCTGCTTATGCGATCGAGGCGATACGGGAGGCCCTGCCCGTCTTCGGCAAACAGATCCGCGGTTTCGACGGCGCGGATGCGGTGCTCACGGGCGTGGAGAGCCGCACCTCTTCCCCGGTGCGCATCACCCGTGATGCCGAATCACTCCAAAGCCTGAACGTGCGCGGGCTCTACCCCTGCGGCGAGGGGGCGGGCTATGCGGGGGGCATCCTCTCGGCGGGTGTGGATGGCATCAAGGTGGCGGAGGCAGTGGCGCGGGGGCTGTGCTGACAGCCACGCCAAACCACAGGCCCGGCCTCACAGCGGGCCACGCCCATGGCGAATTCACCATGGCCATTCAGGCGGGGAAGGGCCGACGCTCGACCCTGACGAATTGGGTGTAAATGGGTGTAGCAATGGGTGTCGCATAGAACCACCACCGACAGTTGCACCACCCTGCTTCGGTGCAGCAAAAGGGCACCTGGCACCGCGGCAACTTCAAAACCGACTCGAATATCGTTAGCACCCCTCGAAGAGACGGGTGCGCGTGGATGGTGCTGGCGACCGCCAGCCGGCCTGATCACGCCGTACCCAGTCTCATCTGGTGAGGCCCCCCCCGCGAATACTGGCGCCCGACACAACGCCGGAGCGCAGACATGCCGAGCCACACCTCACCCACCCGAGAGAACTGGCTGCTGACGGGCGTGGACCGTCTGCG
>CAIXOY010000300.1 GCA_903921135.1 uncultured Gammaproteobacteria bacterium | reverse complement strand
CGCACGGACTCGAAGGACCGGAGATTGGCGGCGAAGGACCCTGCCGAGGGAGGGCGGTCTTCCAGTCGCATTCCCAGCACGCGCTCCATGATCAGCGAGGACACGCGCAGATCGACCCGCTTGCTGGCCAGGTCGAGGAAGAACGCACGCATGGTGCGCAAGGCGAAGTCGGCGAGCAGCACGAGCAGGAGCCCTGCTGCAAGCATCCACAAGGTTTCCATCGCCCGGTTCGGCACGACACGGTCGTAGACGTTCATCGTGAACACCGGCAGGCCCAGCGCCAGCAGGTTGATCATCGCCGCGGCGAGCAGTACATCCCGATAGAGCGGCAGATTCTCGATCATCGCCCCCCAGAACCAATGCTTGCTCCTGCTGCGCAGCAACTCCGGCGCCCGAGCGTCGAAATCGAAGCCCGCCTCAAGCAGTGCGGCTGTGCCCGAATAACGGGCTGCCACCTCAGCGGCTGTGCGCCGCACCTCGCCGATCCCGGGTTCGAACAGTTGCATCTGCTCACCGTCGCGTCCCAGCAGGACGCAGGCGCTGTCGTTTCCGAGGATGAGGATGGCGGGAAGAGCCGGACCTTCGAGCGTCTCGAGGCTGCACTCGAGCAAGCGGCAGCCCAGTCCTGCGCGAGACGCGGCTCGCGCGAGCAGCGTGGGGCGCAGACGCCCTCCCTCGAGAGGCAGTCCGGCGAGCAGGCCATCGCGCGAGGCCTGGCTGCCGTGGTGCCGGGCCACCTGTACAAGGCACTCCAGAAGGGCGTCTGGTTGCGCGTGCGTTGAAGGAGCGTCGACCGGTTCGGCAGCCGGTGTGCTGGCGGGGTCGGGCGTACTCGCGGTCATCGGCGTTCCGGGCTCCGGGGCTGTGTCCGCGCCTTCGGGTGCAGGCATGGCGGTTCGCGGGAAGTATAGGCGAGAGAGCCGGGAGCGCTCGCGGCGCTCAGGAGTCCTCGAGGCTGTCCTTGGCGGCGGGTTCGTCCGGCGCCTCATCGCCTATCGGGCCGCCCGCGCCGTCGGGCGTCTCACGGGGCTGTATTCCGATGTGGAAAGCGGCAAAGCCAGGCAGCACCACCTGGTCCACGGCCATGCCGATCACGCGGCCGTCGTACGGTGACAGGATGTCGGCGCGCACGTTGGTGATCGGATCCGTGACCGTGCCCAGAAGCTCACCCTCCCGCACCCTCTGCCCCAGGCTCACCTTGCCGAACAGTATTCCTCCGCCATCTGCGCGCACCCAGCGCGACACATAGTGAACCGCGGCAGGATTGCCCCACACACGCAGCTTCCGGTACATCCCCAACTGGTCTATGAGCGCAAAGATGCCGCGCACGCCATGCTCGACCTCGGCCGCCTGGAGCCTCATGGGCTCGCCCGCCTCGAGCGTCACGGTGGGGATCCCCGCATCGACTGCCGCGCGGCGAAGGCTCCCGGAAGCGCCAGCGCTCTGGACGATGGCGGTGGAGGCAAAGCTCTCGGCCACCACTGCGACCTCCGGATTCCGCAGGTCCGCACGCAGCTGCGGCAGGTTCGTGCGGTAGAAGCTGCCAGTGTGCAAATCCACCAGTACGGTGCAGCGCTTCACGATCTCGTTGAAAAAGGAATGCGCGATGCGCGAGGCGGAACTGCCGCTACGGTTGCCCGGAAAATGCCGGTTCAGATCGCGCCTGTCGGGGAGATAACGCGAACTGCGCTTGAACCCCAGCAGGTTGACGATCGGCACGCCAACGACGGTTCCCTTGAGCTGAAGTGGATCGAGTTCGTAGAGCACGCGTCGAACCATTTCGATGCCGTTCAGCTCGTCGCCATGCACGGCTGCGGTCAGGCACAGCACCGGCCCGCTGTTGTTGCCGTGCACGACGAGCACCGGTGTGGGCACGGCAATGCCTGCAAAGGACTCCCCGGGCTGCCACGCGAGACGAGTGGCTGTGCCCGGCAACACGTCGGCTCCCAGCATGTGGAATGCCGCTGAGGACGTCTGGGCGTCCGGGCCGGGCCCCGCGGAGCGTATGTCCCGCAACGCGGCATCCTGACGTTGCTGCGAGACGGCGGGAGCGGGCAGGGTTGTGGGAGCCTCCGCGGGCGTCTGCGCATCAACTGGCGCATCGAGATCGACGCTGCGGGCGTGCGGCACCGACGCGGATTCGGTAGCTGTCCCTGGCGTACTGGTGGGGAGGAGAGGGGGCTGCGCAGCAGCGCATAACGACAGTGCTGTCATCCACAAGGCAGAAGCAGCCAAGACGATGGCGCGGAGTCCGGATGCTGTTCGCACAGGATGCGTCGCAAGCATGTCCGGAGTCCGCGCCGCCATCAGTCGCGGCGTGTGCTCAACCGCACTTGGAGTCGCCGCAACTCAGGCAGGTCATGCAGCCATCCATCATGACCATCGCCTTGGTCGAGCACTTGCTGCACAGTTGCGCGCCCGGCGGGTAGCTGCCTTTTTCTTCGGCAGGTGCGGTACGGACGCTTCTTGCCTCGAACTGGGCCCGTTTCTCTTCGATCAGTTTGCGCTGGTGCTCGTCGAGCTCCTCGGTGCGCAGCATGCCGATGTCGATCAGGTGCTTCTCGATGCAATCGCCGATCTCGGCGACCAGCGAAGGCATGAAGCGTCCGCCTTTCTTGAAGTATCCGCCTTTCGGATCGAAAACGGCCTTCAATTCCTCAACGAGGAAGGTGCAATCACCACCCTTGCGGAACACGGCTGACACCACGCGCGTGAGCGCGAGTACCCACTGGAAGTGGTCCATGTTCTTGGAGTTGATGAAGACCTCGTAGGGCCGGCGCTGCTCGTGCGCGGTGCCCTCGTTCAGCACGATGTCGTTGATCGTGATGTAGAGCGCGTGTTCGGAGAGCGGGGTCTTGATCTTGTAGGTCGAACCACGGAGCGTCTCGGGGCGCGAGATGTTCTCG
>CAIXOY010000299.1 GCA_903921135.1 uncultured Gammaproteobacteria bacterium | reverse complement strand
CCGAGACCATCCGCGTCTTCAAGGCGGCCGGCGAGAGCAGCAAGTTTTTCGACAAGTCCTACGGCTATGCGGTGTTCCCGACCGTGGGCAAGGGCGGGCTCGTGATCGGTGGAGCCAGGGGCAAAGGCAAGGTCTATGCCCGCGGCGCTTACGTCGGGGACTCTGTGATGACGCAGATTTCGGTGGGCTTCCAGTTGGGCGGGCAGGCCTTCAGCCAGATCGTCTTCTTCCAGGACAAGCGCTCGCTGGACGAGTTCACCGGCACCGGCTTCGAGTTCAGTGCCCAGGCCAGCGCCGTCGCGATCACGGCAGGGGCATCGGCCTCGGCCGGCACCACGGGCGCCTCGGCAGGCGCGAGCGGCGGCAAACACGATGCCTCGACGGTAGCCACGGATTTCTACAAGGGCATGGCGATCTTCACCGTCGCCAAAGGCGGCCTGATGTACGAGATCTCGGTAGGCGGACAGAAGTTCGATTTCACGCCTGCCGGGCGCCGCTGAACGATCAGCCGGCGGGAGGCCGCGCCGCATCCCGGTGCGGCAACTCGCCGGTAAGCGAACGCTCCAGATCCGGGTTCTCGGTGTCTTCGGGGCGCAGCAGCCCTTCCCACTTCGACACCACCGCCGTCGCCACGCTGTTGCCGATCACATTGGTCGCCGAGCGCGCCATGTCGAGGAAATGATCCACGCCGAGCAGCAGCAGCAAACCCGCCTCCGGGATGTTGAACTGCGAGAGCGTGGCCGCAATCACCACAAGGGACGCGCGCGGCACGCCGGCCATGCCCTTCGAGGTCACCATCAGCGTGAGCAGCATCGCCATCTGCTGCCCGACCGTGAGTTCGATGCCGTAGACCTGCGCGATGAACATCACCGCAAAGGTGCAGTACATCATCGAGCCGTCGAGATTGAAGGAATAGCCGAGCGGCAACACGAAAGACGCCACGCGGTTGCTGCAGCCGAAGCGTTCGAGTTGCGCGAGCGTGCGCGGATAGGCCGCCTCGCTCGACGCCGTGGCGAAGGCGAGCACCACCGGTTCGCGCACAGCACGGAACAGCCCCACCGCGCGCCTGCCGATCACGGCCCACGCCGCAATGAAGAGCACCAGCCACAGCACCACGATGGCGAGATAGAACTCGAGCATGAACTCGCCGTAGACGGCGAGAATCCCGAGCCCGCTCTTCGCCACCGCAGAGGCCACCGCGGCAAACACCGCGAGCGGCGCGAACCACATCACCAGCATGGTGAGTTTGAGCATCACGTAGGAGAGGCCCTCCAGCGCTTCCACAAGCACCGCTGCGGGTTTTCCCACGCCTGCGCAGGCCACACCGAAGAACACCGAGAAGACGACGATCTGCAGGATCTCGTTGCGTGCCATGCCGTCGACGATGCTGACGGGCACCAGATGGAGGATGAATTCCTGCAATCCGAACTGGGTCGTGGTGATGCCGCTGCTGGCGTCCGCCTCCGGCAGCGTGATGCCTGTACCAACACCGGGCTCGAAGAAATTCACCAGCACGAGCCCGAGCGACAGCGACACCAGCGAAGCGCTCAGGAACCACACGAAGGCCTTGAACCCGATACGCCCCACAGAGCCCGTATCACCCATCTTCGCGATGCCGACCACCAGCGTGGCGAAAACGAGCGGCGCGATCACCATCTTGATCAGCCGCAGGAACACGGTGGTCACCACGGTGAAACCCTGCACCCAGTCCGTCGTATCCGCGACGGTGGCGTGCAGCACCGCGCCGCAGCCGAGCCCGAGCACAAGCCCGACCAGGATCCACGCGGTGAGCGAATGGCCCGATGAATTCCCCGAAGCAAGCTGCATGCGCGCGATGTCCGTGAAACGGTGATCGCGAGAAGGTGTCACGATTCCTTGTCGTCTGCCAAGTGGGAACAGGCGATACCGTGGGGGCGGGCCATGCCCGCGACAGATTCAACCCAGTGAAGCGATCACCTGTCTGCCATCATCCAGCAGCATCCTCGCAGCAATGCGACCGCTCGCACCGATCGACACCGGATTCAGCGCAAAACCCTGCACCCGTGCCCCTGCCATCGCGACACCTTCTTCGAGCAGGCACATCAAGCCTTCCCGCATCACGCGATACACGCCCAAGCGCCCGCCGCGCGGCGTGCCAGTGAAGCAGAGCTCGCCATCTTCACCCAGCAAACACCCTCGCAGGCTCTCGAAGCGCAAAAAACCGGCATCCACTGCCAGCGCCTCACGCCCGTCAGCAACGCGCAACAGATGCCCCTCGCCTGCGGCATCGACCCAGCCGCAAGCCACCTCCGTCTGTGCGTTGAGGGAGGGAAACATCGCCAGAAGCCCATCGCCCGCCACGCGCTCCACCACGGGAATCACCGCGCCTTCCAACCCCCGGTAAACGCCCTGCACGCCATCGCTGCGATCCGCGCGAAACACCACGCCCGCAGCGCCCGCAATGACAGGCAATCCGTGGAATCCCGAAAATCCATCGCCCGTATGCGCAAGCACACGCAGCACGCCACGCGACCATGCGCACACCGCCGCGCTGCCATCCGCGAGCGTCGCGCGGAAGGCGACGCTGCCCGCTACATCCATCACCGGCCCCAGAGGGCCGATGGCGGCAAAAACGCCGTCGCGCGAGTCAGCGAGTGTGATGCGCTGGCCGGCCTTCACCGTGACGAGCGCGCTGCTGCCGTCATCACGCGCCAGGTACACGCACATGTCCCCACGGGCATTACGATCGGGATGACTGATGACGCTCTCGCCCGGTTCGGCCCCGAGCAGCGCTTCAATGCGGCCGTCCCGCGCCAGGAACACACCGCTGCCACCCCCGCGCAATGCGGCCTGGAACACCACCGATCCGGCGTCATCCACCGCCGGGACATAGGGCTGAAAATCCGCGAAAAGCTCCCCCGTCCACGCGAGCGGCTGCCAATCCGACAGATCAAGAACCATGCGCGACAAACACTTCAGCTTCCGGCCAGAGACAGCCGTTCCACCAACTGCGCCGCCGCCGCGTGCGGATCGATCGCGAGCGAACGCACACCCTCGATCAGGGCAGCAGCGTCAGGGCGCGCCAACGCGGCCTCGAGCAGGCGGCGTGTGGCGGCATCGCGCAGGAGTTTGTGGAACACCGCATAGGCCCGCGCCGAGCGGCGCGCCGTGATCTCGCCGCTTGCACGCAACGACTGCGTGTGCGCGTCGATGGCATCGACGACCGCGCCACCACCCTCGCGCCGCGCGGCCACTGCGGGAATCACCGGCGGCACCCACGCGCCGTCGCCGTGGTGCTGCGTGCGCAGGTGCAGGGCGAGTTCGAGCTGGCGTTGCGTCTCGGGCGCGCCGTCACGATCGGCCTTGTTCAGCACGAAGACATCGCCCGCCTCCATGAGCCCTGCCTTGATCGCCTGCACCTCGTCGCCGAGGCCCGGCACCGCCACGATGAGTGTGGTATCCGCCAGCGAGACGATCTCGATCTCTTCCTGACCCACGCCCACCGTCTCGACGAGGATGGTGTCGTAGCCCATGGCGTCCAGAACGAGCAGCGCATCGAAACTCGCCCGCGCGAGCCCGCCGTGCTGTCCGCGGCTGCCCATGGAACGAATGAACACGCCGGGATCCGCGGCGTGCTGCTGCATGCGGATGCGATCACCCAGCACCGCACCACCCGAGAAGGGGCTGGAGGGATCCACCGCCACCACGCCCACTTTCTGGCCGCGCGCGCGCAATTCCCCGATCAGCATCCCCGCAAGCGTGGACTTGCCCGCACCGGGCGCACCCGTGATGCCCACCACCCGTGCCCGCCCCGTGTGCGGGTAGAGCTGCGCGAGCACCGCAGCGCCGCGCGGGTCGTCGTCTTCCAGCCAGCGGATCAGGCGCGCACCGGCGGGCACCTCGCCTGCCAGCACGCGCGCTGCGATGTCCACGGTTTTCGGGTCGTTCACGCCGCGTGCGCCTGCGATGGGGTTCGCCGCGATGGTAGGCGCATCGGCCAGCCCCGCCAATCCTCGCGCCGGCACACGGGCTAGAATCCGCGCATGCAGAGGACATCCGCACCATGAGCACATCGGCGCTCGCCCAGGCCGCAGCCGCACTGCAGCGCGGCGAACTCGATGCCGCGGAGCAGGCGCTGCGGCAGATCCTGGCGCAGGACCCGCACATGCCACAGGCCCTGCATCTGCTCGGTGTGGTGGCCTGTCGCAGGGGCGATCAGGCGAAGGGCAAGGCCCTGATCGAGCAGGCCCTGCAGCAGCAGCCCGACAACCCTGTGATGTTGAACAATCTGGGGCACGCCTGTGCGGAACTTGGTCTGGTGGAGGACGCGGCGGCGCTGCTTGCACGCGCGCTTGCGCAGCGTCCGGAGCTGACAGGTGCCGCGCGTGTGCTGGGCGAGCTGCGCGCCGACATCGCCCGCAAGGAAGACGCGACGCGCGCGCACCACAACGGTGATACCAGCACCGCGCGCCGCCTCTACGAACAGATCCTCGCGCGGCGCCCTGCCTACGCCGAAGTGCTGAACAACCTCGGTGTGCTGATGCTGCAGAGCGGAGACCCGGCGAGCGCCGCGCGTCACACCCGCGCAGCCATTGCCGCCAAGCCCGATCTCGCCGATGCCCACGCCAATCTGGGCGCCGCGCTGCGCCACCTCGGGCATATCGAGAAAGCCATCGCCGCCTACCAGAGGGCGCTCGCTCTCAACCCGCGCATGAGCGAGGCGCACTACAACCTCGGGCACGCGCTGGTAGCAGCGCAACGGCTCGAGGAGGCGGTGGAGGCCTATGCCGCAGCCGTCGCGGTGGACCCCACGCACGGCGGTGCGCGCGTCGGCATCGCGCACCAGCGACGCCACCTCTGCGACTGGCGCAACCACGAGGCCGAGCGCGCAGACGTGCTCGCGCTGGTGCAGGCGGACTCCAAAGACGTCTCGCCTTTCGATGTGATGATCGCCACCGACGATCCGTTCACGCAGGCGCTGGCGGCCAGGCGCATGTCGCAGCGGATCGCGGGCGGGATTGCGCCGCTGGCTCCGCGCACATTCGAGGCGCGTGATCGCATCCGCATCGGCTATCTCTCATCGGACTTTCGCCGGCATCCGGTGGCGTGGCTGGTGACTGACATGCTGGAGCGACACGACCGTGGCCGTTTCAGCGTGCACGCCTACTCGCACGGCGTGGACGACGGCAGCGCGGAACGCACGCGCATTGCCTCGGCCGTGGATGCCTTCACTGACATCCGCACGCTCCCGATGGACGAAGCAGCGCGGCGCATCCGCGAGGACGGCATCGACATCCTGATCGACCTGAACGGCCACACGCTGGGTTGCAGGCTGGGCATCCTCGCGCGGCGCCCCGCACCCGTGCAGGTGGCCTGGCTCGGCTATCCCGGTGCGATGTGCGCGGATTACATCGATTACGTGCTGGGCGATGCCTTCGTCACGCCTGCAGAAGACCAGCCTTTCTACGATGAACGCATCGTGCAGTTGCCGGGCTGCTTCCAGGCCTGCGCACCGCTTGCGGCCGCACCCGTGCAGCCAGCGCTGCGACAGGACTGCGGCCTGCCCGCGCAGGGCCTTGTGTTCTGCGCTGTCAACAACCCCTACAAGATCACGCCAGCGTTTTTCGCGGTGTGGATGCGGCTGTTGCAGGCAGTGCCAGGATCCGTGCTGTGGCTGGTGGAGAACCTGCCTGCGGTGCGGCAGAACCTCTGCGCGGAAGCGGCCGCCCGCGGTGTGGATCCGGGGCGGCTCGTTTTCTCACGCCGCGTGAGCCGGGAGGAGTACCTGTCACGTCTCGCGGCAGCCGACATCTTCCTCGACACGCTTCCCTACAACGCGGGCACCACCGCCAACGACGCGCTGCGCGCAGGCGTGCCGATCGTGAGTTGCGCGGGCCAGGGTTTTGCCGCGCGCATGGCAGGGAGCCTGCTGCAAGCCGTGGGCATGCCCGGCCTCGTCACAGCATCGATGGAAGACTACGAGCGACTCGCACTGGCACTGGCGCAGGAACCGGGACGGCTGCAATCCACGCGGGCGGCACTGCTGCGTCAGCGGGCGGATTCCGCGCTCTTCGACACCGCGGCCTTCGTGCAGGGCGTGGAAGCCGCCTATGAGCGGATGTGGGCGCGCTGCGCCAGCGGGGAACGGCCAGAGGCTTTCAGCCTGAGTGTCTCAGGCCTGCGCTGAGGCATCCCGCGTGCGACGCCACTCGTTCAGGTAATCGACGATGTCCTGCGTGCTGGCGCCCATCGTGAAAATGCGGGCTACGCCGGCCTCGTGCAACGCCGCCTGATCTTCCTCGGGCACCACGCCACCCACGATCAGCAGCTTGTCACCTGCGCCCTGCTCGCGCAGCAGCCGCGCAAGCTCGGGGATATGGCGCATGTGCGCAGCCGACAGAGAGGAGACGCCCACCACGTCGACGTCTTCCTGCACGGCCGTGGCCGCGACGGTGGCGGCACTCTGCTTCAAGCCCGTGAAGATCACCTCCATGCCAGCATCCCGCAGCGCGTGCGCGATCACGGTGACGCCAACGGTGTGGGTGTCGAGCCCGAGCTTGGCGAGCAGTACGCGAAGAGGCGGTGCCATGCGATGTGTCTCCGTCGTGTATGGGCGGCGCGAGAGTGGCAGATGGGGCGCGAGTCTGCCTCATGTGCCCGAGTGAGGCCACCGATCATGCACAGGCTGCAAGCTGATCAGCGAGCATCAAGACCGTACACCCGTCTGGCCGGAACCCGGAATGAGGCACTGCTAGACTCCGACCCGAACACCCTCACCCAGAACCCCCGCACCGGAGAGACACGAGATGCCCTTCCTGCGCTACGAGCAGAGCGGACACATCGTCACGCTGACCATGGACCAGCCCGCATCGAGGAACGCCCTGACGGGCAACACCGCCGTCGCGGAATTCGTCGAAGCGGCCCGACGTATCGCCACAGACCACAGCGTGCGCGTGGCGATCATCACCGGTGAAGGACCGGTGTTTTCCTCTGGTGGCAACGTGAAGGACATGCAGCGCTTCTTCGGCGAGGAAGCCACACCGGTGGCGATCGCCGAGGAATACCGGCAGGGGATTCAGCAACTCGCGCTGGCGATCTACGGCCTCGCGGTACCGGCAATTGCAGCTGTAAACGGCCCCGCCATCGGCGCAGGATGCGATCTCAGCTGCATGTGCGACATCCGCATCGCAGCCGACACCGCCACTTTTGCCGAGAGCTTCATCAAGGTCGGCCTCATTCCCGGCGACGGCGGCGCCTGGCTGCTGCCGCGTACGGTGGGGCGCTCGCGCGCAGCGGAAATGGCCTTCACCGGCGAGGCCATCAGCGCGCAGGAAGCGCTGGCCTGCGGGCTGGTCTCCCGGGTGGTGCCGAAGGAGCAGTTGCTGGCCTCGGCAAACGAGCTCGCGACGCGCATCGCCGCAAACCCCGGCCCCACGTTGCGGCTCACCAAGAAGCTGCAGCGCGAGGCAGAGCACCTGCGGCTCGACTCCCTGCTCGAACTCTCCGCGGGTTATCAGGCCCTCGCGCACAAGACACCGGAGCACCGCGAGGCGGTGATGGCGTTCATCGAAAAACGCAAACCCGTATTCGAATAGGTAGGAGGGGGCCATGCCCCCGACTGCACCGCTGTCTCGAGCGTGGCCCGCTCCTACGCGGGGGAGTCGTACGTCAGGCGTAGGTTGCGCTTCAAGATCTTGCCGCTCGGATTGCGCGGCAGCGTGTCAGCGAAGATCACGCGCTTGGGGCATTTGAAATGCGCCAGATTCGCACGGCAGTGCGCGATCACCGCAGCCTCATCGAGGGACATGCCCGCCTTCACCACCACCACTGCCGTCACCGCCTCCACCCAGCGCGGATCGCTCAGCGCGACGACGGCCACCTCCGAGACTGCAGGCAGACGGTAGATGCACTCCTCCACCTCGCGGCTGGCGACGTTCTCGCCGCCGGTCTTGATCATGTCCTTCTTGCGATCGACGACGGTGATGTAACCCTCCTCGTCCATCACGCCCAGATCGCCCGAATGGAACCAGCCACCGGCAAAAGCTTCCTCGGTTTTCTTCGGGTCGTTCAGGTAACCGAGCAGCAGTTGTGGCGAGCGGTGCACGATCTCGCCCACCGTGCCGCGCGGCACCTCGATGCACTCATCGTCCGCGATCATCGTCTCGACGTTCAGCACGGGGCGGCCCGCAGAACCGGCCTTGCGGATCTGGTCATCGGGGCCCAGCACCGTGGCCGTGGGCGCGATCTCCGTTTGGCCGTAGATGTTCCAGAAGCGCGCGCCGGGCAGGCGCTGCTGCATTTCCTGCAGGATGGCCACGGGCATGATCGAGGCGCCGTAGTAGCACTTGCGCAGACTCGAGAGATCGTGGCTGTTGAAGGCCGGCGAACGCAGCAGGGAAATCCATACCGTGGGCGGCGCGAAGAATGACGTGATGCGCCGCGACTCGATCAGGCCGAGCACCACCTCGGGCACGGGCGCGGAGATGATCACGTTCTGCGCGCCGTTGTAGAGCATGGGCCCGAAGAAGGTATCGAGCTGCGCGCAATGGAAGAGCGGCATGGCGTGCAGCATGGTGTCCTCGGCCGCGAACTGCGCCGCCACCATCACGCTCACGTACTGCTGGATCACAGACTCGTGCGAGAGCATCGCACCCTTGGGCAGGGACTCGGTGCCGCTGGTATAGAGGATCTGCGCGAGCATGGCGGCATCGAGCGCTGGCTCCTGCCAGCGTGCGCCCTCTGGCGGGGAGCACAACTCCTCGAAGGAGATCATGTCCGGCTCCGGCGCGCCCGTCGCGGCCGGCAGCCACACGAAGCGCTCCACCTGCGTGTCCTGCGCGCTTGCCTCGCGACCGACGGCGGCGT
>CAIXOY010000298.1 GCA_903921135.1 uncultured Gammaproteobacteria bacterium | reverse complement strand
TGCCATATATACCGCGGTACGCGGCCTCTACCGCACGATCGAGATCGGGCAGATCCTCGAGGAAGATCTGCGGGGATTTGCCGCCGCACTCCAGCGCCACTTTTTTCATGTTCGACTGGCCCGAGTAGACCAGCATCAACTTGCCCACCTGCGTGGAGCCGGTGAAGCTAACCTTGTCGACATCGGGATGGAGAGCGAGCGCACGGCCAGCCACCTCGCCGATGCCGTTCAGCACGTTCAGGACGCCGGCGGGCCCTCCGGCCTCGACGAAGAGCTGCGCGAGACGCAGGCAGCTGAGCGGCGCCTGTTCGGCGGGCTTCAGGATCACGGAATTTCCCGCCGCAAGCGCAGGCGCGATCTTCCACGTCGCCATCAGCATCGGGTAGTTCCAGGGCGAGATGGCGCCAACCACGCCGAGCGGCTCACGCAGGATCATGTGCAGGGCCGAGGGGTCTGTGCTCGTTACACGGCCATCGATCTTGTCGATGCACTCGGCACAGAAGCGGATGAAGCCGCTCACGCTGGGAAGATCGCCCGCCACCACGTCGCGGATGGGCTTGCCCATGTCGAGCGTCTCGAGGACACACAGGGCCGGGGCATTCGCGTCGATCAGATCGGCCCAGCGGTACATCACGGCCATGCGTTCACGCGGTGCACGCCCCGCCCAGACGCCCGCGCGGAAGGAGCGCCTTGCAGCCTGCACGGCACGGTCCACATCTGCCGGTGAGGCGGCGGTGACCTCGGCCAGGGTCTCGTGGGTGGTCGGGTTCGTTGACGCGAAGCGTCCGCCCTCCGGGCTGTCGCGGAATTCACCGTCGATGAAAAGCCGCGTATCGGTGGCACGCAGGGTATCGGTGGCAGTGCGCTTCCAGTCGGCGGCGCTGAAGGCGGCGGCTTGACTGATGCTCATGAGTGGCTCCTCGTGGGGTGTGTGCGGCAAGCGGCGAAGAATACTGTTTGGCAAGGCCGCAAGCTGCGTTAAATTGCGCCGCGGGTGGCGCGACCATGCTCACCCACGCATACGGAGCGGCAAGCATGAATCAGGCGAAGGACGGCGTGAAGCCCCAGCAGGAGCGTCGGCGTGCGCTGATCGATGCCACGATGACGTCCATTGCGGAAAGGGGCTTCAGCAACCTCACGCTTGCACACATCGCCGGTATTGCGGGGCTGAGCGCAGGCATCGTGAATTTCTATTTCAGCACCAAGGAGGCGCTGCTTCTCGAGACGCTGAAAACCGTCGCGGAGGAGTTCGAGCTGACGGTGAACGCCGCCGTGGATGCCGCGGGCTCCGAGCCGGCGGCGCAGTTGCAGGCGGTACTCCTTGCCTCGCTTGAACCCGTCATCACTGAGCCGCGGAAGGTTGCCGTCTGGTATGCCTTCAGCGCCGAAGCGGGCGCCCGACAGGATTACCAGGCTATCTGCGGCCAGCGTGACCAGACCTATTACGCGCGCATCCAGTTGCTGTGTGATGCGATCGTGCGCAAGGGCGGGCCCGGTGTGCGTGTGAGCAGCAGCGCCATAGCGCACGCCGTATCCGGTCTGATCGAGGAATTCTGGCAATCGATCCTGTTCGCGGGCGCAAGCTTCGACCGTGTGGCCGCGCGCGGGCAGTGCCTGGCCTTCCTCGCCAGCGTCTTTCCCTGGGCTTACGATTTTCCGGAACACCTGCCGGGCGCCGTCTCCGCGGAGGGGGCGGCGGGCCACTCCTTGCGTGCCGCCGTCTCTGCCGATCTCCCGCAACTTACGCGGCTATTCGATCTCTACCGTCAGTTCTATCGGAACCCGCCTGATGCATCTGCCGCGCGCAACTTCCTCTCCGAGCGGCTGGAATCCGGAGATTCGGTGATCTTCGTGGCAGAGGACGCGGACGGGCGGCTGCTGGGCTTCACGCAGCTGTATCCGGCGATATGCTCGGTGGCGATGCGCCGTTATTGGATCCTCTACGACCTGTATATCGACAGCAGTGCGCGCCGTGCAGGCGTTGGTAGAGCCCTTATGGAGCGGGCCCGCAGTTTTGCCGCCGATACGGGTGCTGCACGCATAGATCTTGAGACGGCCGTGGACAATCTGCCCGCGCAGCGGCTCTACAAGGAACTGGGCTACGTGCGTGAACAGCACTTCCTGAAGTTTTCGCTGGATGTGAGCTGACGCAAGAAGACGCCGCTCAGAACCTTGGTGCCGGGGTCTGTCGCCGGCGTGGCGGGTCGAACACGGGCCCTTCAAGCACCTTCGCCCGCGCCATGACGCGGGTCCATTTGAGCTCGCGCATGTAGTAGATCTCGGCCCAGAGTTCATCGCCAGGCCGACCATGTGGCATGTCGAGTGAGGCCAGGGCCACATTGCTTTTCGCCGTAGGGCACCAGACCGCCGAGGTGACGGTGCCCACCACCTTCCGCTGCCCGGCACCGAAGATGAAGGAGTTGTTGGCGGGTTTGTTGCCGTCGACATCGAGCCGTACGAAGCGGTATCGCGAGCCTTTCTCCCGTTCTGCAAGCAGCGCCCTTCGCCCGGTGAAGGGCCCCTTGCCGAAGTCCACCAGCCAGTCCAGTCCCAGCTCAAAGGGTGAGCGGCTGCGCCCGTGACGGATGCACTGCTCGGCCGGTACGAAATCGGCGCCGGCCATGATGAAGCCGGCCTCGATCCGGGCGATGTTGAGCGCTGCCGTGCCGATGGGGCGTATCAGGTGCTGCTCGCCCGCGGCAAACAGCGCATCCCAGAGCGGCAGGGCCAGAGCGGCCGAGGTCCAGAGCTCATAGCCCAGGTCACCGGTGAAGCCGGTGCGCGAGACCATCAACTCTCCGTCATGGAAGGGGTAGCTGCGCAGCTCGAAGGGCTTCAGCGTTTCGATGCCCGGCAGGCCCATCGACTGCAGCGTGGCGCAGGATGTCGGGCCCTGGACCGCAAGCCCTGCGACGGCAGCGGTCTCATCCGTGATGCGTACGTCGAAACCCAGCGCCGACCAGTGCAGCCAGTCGAGACAGCGTTCCTGGGAACACAGCCGCCAGACATCCGGGGCCAGATGGAACAGCGTGCCGTCGTCCTGAACCTGACCGGCGTCGTCACACCACACGCCGTAGCCCACGCGGTGCGTACGGATCTTGCGCACATCACGCGTGAACAGGCGGTTCAGGAAGGCCTCCGCGTCTGGGCCCTCGATGCGGTACTTCGTCATCGGGCAGATGTCGAAAACGGCCGTGGCGTTGCGGATGGCGAAGTACTCGAACTCGATCTGATCGAGTCGCTCCGCCGAGACATAGCCCTTCCAGTTGTACCAGGACTGCAACCCGTTTGCGGCGGCGATACGCGGGTGAAAGGGCGTTTCCAGCATGACGCTGGCATCGTGCGGTGCGCGGGCGGTGATGGTGTTCATGCTCCTTTCCTCCCTCGCAGGATCTCGCGCGCGCAGTTGTGTCCGGCGAGCCCCATGACGCCGCCGCCAGGGTGGGCGCCTGCGCCGCAGAGCCAGAGCCCATCGACCGGCATGGCGTACTGCGCGTGCAGCACGATGGGACGCATCATCAGCAACTGGTCTACGGAAATCTCGCCGTGGTGCCAGTGGCCCCCGCGCATGCCGAACTCCTGTTCCAGGTCTGGCGGAACCAGCAGCTCGCTCGCGCTCACGAGAGCGGAAATTCCGGGTGCCACGCTCTCCAGACGCGCCATGACGGCCGCCTCGAAAGCGGCTCTGGCGGTGGGCGTCCAGCCACCGTCAAGATCCACGGGCGCGTACTGCACGACCGCAGACAGTACATGCTTGCCTGCCGGCGCGAGTGAAGAATCGTGAACGGTAGGGATACAGAACTCGAGCACAGGTTCCGGCGAGAACTGGCGGTACTTGGAGGCATTCATCGCCTCCTCGATGCCGTGCAGGGACGACCCGAGCACCATGCGCTCGCCGATGCGGGCGGCATCGAGCCCCGTGAAGGAAGGCAGTGCATCGAGCGCGAGGTGGAGCTTCGCCGCCATTCCGCGCATCCGGATGCCTTCGACGCGTCTAACCACGCCGGCGTCGAGCTCGCGGTAACCGACGAGTCCTTGCAGGGTGCTGCGCGGGTCGGCGTTGGAGACTACTGTCGCGGCCGACAGCGTTTCTCCGGTGTCGAGCACGACACCCGTCGCCTGTCCATCCTCGACGCGGATAGTCCGGACGCCCGCGTTCAGCCGGATGTCGACACCACGCGCGCTGGCTGCGGCAGCGAGCGCCGCGGAGAAGGCACCCATGCCGCCCGCAGGCAATGCAGGCCCGCGCCGACCGAAAGCATCCGCCGTACGGCGGTAGAGATAACTCATGACAGTGTTCGGCGCGCGCGGGCCCATGCCCGTTCCGAGGATGGCGTCGAAGGCGACCGCACTTTGCAGGCGCGCATCCGTGAAGGACTCGGTGGCAAGGTCATGGATGTTCATCAGCCCGATACGCAGCACCTCGCGCATGCGGTCACGCCCCAGGGTTCGGATGCCCCAGCCGAGCTTCAGCAATCCGAAACGGTCGTGCCAGTCGTTGTCGACCAGACGGGGAGGGCGCCTGCCAAAGGCGCCGGCGAGGATCGCAGCGTAGGCAGCGGTGTCGGCATGGAATCGGGCGAAAGCCTGCTCGTCTTCCGCGGACAGGCCCGGCCCCGAGGCGTGAGGACCCTCTGTGATCAGGTGCCTGCCGTCGGCCTGCAGCGATACCGTCGCGAGCTCGCGGGCGGCGAGCCGCAGGCCGTGTCGCTGCAGTTGCAGCTCGCTGATCAGTTCCTCGGGGAAGTGCGTGAGCAAATGCGCTCCCGAGGAGACGGAAAAGCCGGGCGCAAAGGCACGTGTGCGTGCCGCGCCACCGGCCTGTGCCGCGCGCTCGAGTACCAGCACCTTGCGTCCCGCCTTGGCAAGCGTGGCCGCACACACCAGACCGTTGTGCCCGGCCCCGATCACGATGACATCGTGTTGCTCAGTCATCGCTGTAGCTCCCCGGTACCAGTGCGGGACGCCGAAGGTCGCGCAGGATCTCCCTTGCGCAGTTCGCGCCGGGTGCCGCCATCACGCCGCCGCCCGGGTGGCTGCCCGAGCCGCAGATGTACATTCCTTTGACCGGGCCGCGGTACTGCGCATAGCCCGGGAAAGGCCGGTTGAAGAGCAACTGGTCGAAGGTGAGTTCACCCATGAAGATGTTTCCCTCGGTCAGCCCCACCTCGTTCTCGATCTCGCGGGGTGTGCGCACCTCCATGTGGAGGATGAGGTCCTTGAAGTTCGGGCTGTGGCGGCTGATCTGGTCGACCACCGTCTTGCCGAAGGCGTCGCGATCGGCGTCGGTCCACTCACCCGTGGCGAGCGTGGGCGGGCAGTACTGCACGAACACCGTCATCATGTGCTTGCCCGGTGGCGCCATGGTCGGGTCGACCTGCGTGGGAATCAGCATGTCGATGTATGGGTCGCGGGACCAGCGCCCGGCTTTCCAGTCGTCGTAGGCGCGCTCCATGCGCTCCAGCGAATCGATGCAGTGCATATCGCCGCGCATCAGCGGGCTTTGCGGATCCAGACCTGTGAAGTGCGGCAGCCCGTCCAGTGCGATGTTCAGCTTGCCGGAAGAGCCGCGGATCTTGAAATTGCGCGCCGCCTTGAGGAGCGAGGGAGGGAGGTCCGAGGGCGCCATGATCTTCGTGAAGGTGCGGCGCGGGTCGAGGCTGGAGATCACCATGGGTGCGTGTATCTCGTCGCCGTTCTCGAGAGCGACGCCCTGCGTCTCCCCGTTCTTCACGATGATCTGTGCCACGCCTGCGTCGACGCGCACCTCGCCACCGAACGAGAGCAGCGAGCGCTGCAACGCCCCCGAGACAGCACCCATGCCGCCACGCGCGAAACCCCATGCGCCGATGGAACCGTCCACATCACCCATGTAGTGGTGCAGGAGTACATACGCGGTGCCCGGTGAGTACACCCCGAGCGCGGTACCGATGATCGCCGAGCCCGCCATGTGGGTCTTCAGCACATCTGTTTCGAAATAGCCGTCAAGGAAATCGCCGATGCTCGCGGTCCAGAATCGCAGCGCATCCGCAAAGCCTTCCTCGCCGAGCTCTGCGAAGGCCTTGCCGAAGCGTGCAAGCTCGCGCAACTGCCGGGGGTCGAGCGATGTGGGGTCCGGGGGCGTGCGCATCAGGAAGGGGCGGATGAGCCGTGTCTGCTTCATCACGTCGGTAGAGAAGCGCTCGTAGGCGTTCGCGTCGCGCTGCGAGTGGCGGCACATCTCGCGGTACTGGCGCTCGTGATCGGAGTAGTTGCCGAAGTAATCGCCGTCGCGCGTGAAGGTCACGCCGCCGCCGTAGGGTATGACCTGCAGTCCGTGGCGGGGGAGTTCCAGATCCCGTGTGATTTCCGGTCGCAGAAGGCTGCACACGTAGGAACAGTTGGAGTAGGTCCAGCCCTGGTGCAGTTCCCGCGAGACCGTGGCCCCGCCGATGTAGGGGTTGCGCTCGAGTACCACCGTACGCAGACCTGATTTGGCCAGGTAGGCGGCGGTGGTGAGGCCGTTGTGCCCTGCGCCGATGACGATGGCGTCGTAATGGTTGCTGCTGCCCAATCGTCGATCCTCCGCGGGGGCCGTGAGGTGACGGCCGGCGCCGATGCTGCCACGCCCCCCTCTTGCGCGTCCAGCCCGCGATCAGCCGGAATGCAGCGCGCAGTTGGCTGTGCTACGGTTCGGCGCGATCCGACGGTCAGGACCACGCCAACGTGCCAGCTCCAACCCACGCAGTGCCGCGGAGCCGGTGGTCCCGCCTGCTGCTTGCGCTCTTCTGCGTGTACTGCGCTGCTGCGGAGGCAGCGGAGCCCCCGACCCTCAACATTTACAACTGGGTCGATTACATCGGTGTGAACACCGTGCGCCGCTTCGAGCAGGAAACGGGCATCACGGTCAACTACGACATGTACGACAGCAGCGAGCTGGTCGACACCAAGCTGATGGCCGGCTCCAGCGGCTACGACGTGGTCTTCCATTCCGCGCAGTACAGCGCGAGGCTGATTCCCGTCGGAATCATGAAGCCGCTCGACAAGCGCTTGCTGCCAAATCTGGCAGACCTCGATCCGTCACTTCTGAAGATCTACGATCACTACGATCCCGGGCTGCGTCATGGCGTTCCCTACCTATGGGGCACCACGGGTTTCACGTACAACGTGCGCAAGATCCGTGAGCGCATGCCCGACGCGCCGCTGGACAGTGCAGGGCTGGTGTTTCGCCCCGAGGTGGTTTCACGCTTCTCCGACTGCGGTGTGACCCTCCTCGACTCCTCGACGGACGTGCTGCCCATGGCACTGTCTTTCCTCGGCCGCAATCCCGATTCCGTCGATCCGGCAGACCTGCGTGCGGCCGAGACCTTGCTGCTCGCGGTCCGCCCCCATGTGCGCTATTTCAGCGGGCAGCGCATGTTGATCGACCTTCCTGCCGAGGAAGTGTGTATCGCGATGAGCTGGTCGGGCGATTACTCGGTGGCGCGCAGGCGGGCCAGGGAGGCCGGTCTGGATGTGGAACTCGCGTTCATCTTGCCGCGCGAGGGTATGCCCGGCTGGTTCGATGCAGCCTACATCCCAGCCGACGCGCCGCACCCCCTGAATGCCCATCGCTTCCTGAACTATCTGCTGCGCCCGGATGTGATCGCCGAGGTCAGCAACACGGTGGGCTACGCCAATGCGAGCCGTGTGGCCACGCCGCTCGTCGACGCGGAACTCCGGGAGGACCCCGCGGTGTATCCCGACGCCGCCGTGAGGGCTCGCATGAGCACGCCGATGGTGCTGGCACCCAAGGCCGAGAGGCTGCGCTCGCGCAGCTGGTCACGCGTCAAGTACGGCATGGCCGAAGGAGATTGAAGCATGGGTGCGGGTGTCGCGGTGATTCGCGCAGAAGGGCTCTGCAAGTCCTACGCGGGGCAGTTGGCTGTCGACGGCGTGTCCTTCGGGGTGCTGGGTGCAGAGGTCTTCGTGATTCTCGGCAGTTCCGGCTGCGGGAAGACAACCTTGCTCCGGATGCTCGCCGGCTTCGAGACGCCGGATGCCGGTGCGATCTACCTCGATGGTGTCGACATCACGGCGATGCCGCCTTACGAACGACCCGTGAACATGATGTTCCAGTCCTACGCGCTGTTTCCGCACATGAGCGTGGAAGAGAACGTGGGCTACGGCCTGCGCAAGGACGGGGTGCCGCGCGCGGAGATCCGGAGCCGGGTTCAGGAGATGCTTCAGCTGGTACAGCTCACGGGCTACGAACGGCGCAAGCCTGAGCAGCTATCGGGCGGGCAGCGGCAGCGGGTGGCGCTGGCGCGCGCGCTCGTCAAACGCCCGCGCGTCTTGCTGCTGGACGAACCGCTGGCCGCACTCGACAAAAAACTCCGCGAGCAGACGCAGTTCGAACTCACCAACCTCCAGTACCAGCTCGGCACCAGTTTCGTCGTGGTGACACACGACCAGGAGGAGGCCATGACGCTGGCCTCGCGGATTGCCGTGATGGACAAGGGACGGTTCCTGCAGGTCGCGGCGCCGCAGGAGATCTATGAGTATCCCTGCAGCCGTTTCGTGGCGGAGTTCGTGGGCACCGCGAACATATTCGCGGGGAAGGTTGAGGACGCCTCGGGGCAACTCACCGCGATCCGTGCCGAAGGTGTGGAGCCTGTGCTCTTCGCGGCACCCGCGCAGGGGACGGTCTGCGGCGAGAGTGTCTGGCTGGCGGTGCGCCCCGAGAAAATCCAGCTCGCCAAAACGGCTCCCGATGCGCGCGATGGACTCTGCGTTCTCGAGGGCGTGGTGCAGGATCTTGCGTATTACGGCGGGCGCTCGGTGTACCGCGTTCGCCTGCCGCAGGGGCAGACGGTGCTCGTGAGTGCACAGAACCGGCTGCGCTCGGCGAGCCGGCACCTCGAGTGGGATGAGTCGGTGTTTCTCTATTGGGAAGCCGCCTCCGGCGTGGTGCTGACCCGGTGATCGGGTCCAGGTCTTCGCCTGATGCGCGCGGCCTGCGCTGGCTGATCGCCGGGCTGCCGATTGCGTGGCTGGGAATGTTTTTCCTTGCGCCGTTTCTGCTGGTGTTCCGCACGAGTCTGGCCGATCCCGTGATAGGCCAGCCGCCGTTCACGCCGCTGTTCGACGGCGCCGGCGCCCTGCAACTCACGCTGGACAACTACCGCCTGCTGCTGAACGACTCGCTGTTCCTGTCGAGTTACGCGGGCTCACTCAGGATTGCCGCGGTCTCGACCCTGCTCTGTCTTCTCGCGGGTTACCCGATGGCCTACGCGATCGCGCGCAGCCCGCAGCCCTGGCGCACCTTCCTGCTCTTGCTGGTGATCCTGCCGTTCTGGTCCTCGTTTCTCCTGCGCATCTATGCATGGATGGGACTTCTGGGCGCTCATGGCGTTGTGAACTCATTGCTGCTCGGCATCGGTCTGATCGAGCGTCCGCTCGCCCTGATGTACAACGATGCCGCGGTCTACCTCGGTATCGTGTACACCTATCTCCCGTTCATGGTGTTGCCCCTCTATTCGGTACTCGAAAAACACGAGATTTCCCTTCGGGAGGCGGCGCTTGATCTGGGTGCGCGCCCCATTCGGGTTTTCCTGGATGTCACGCTGCCGTTGTCATTTCCGGGGATCGTCGCGGGTTGCATGCTGGTCTTCATTCCGGCCGTTGGTGAGTTCGTTATTCCCGCCCTGCTCGGCGGACTGGACACGCAGATGATCGGGCGTGCCCTCTTTGACGAGTTCTTCATCAACCGCGATTGGCCGCTCGCTTCGGCCGTGGCCACGGTGCTGCTGCTCGTGATCGTCTTGCCGCTGATGGTGTTCCAGCGCGGGCAGGAGAGGGCGCACCCGTGAAACCCCGAACGCTCGCGGTGTATTCCTGGCTCGGATTCGGTTATGCATTCCTGTACGTGCCCATCGCGCTGCTTGTCGCGAACTCCTTCAATGCCTCGCGCATCGGTTCGCACTGGGGCGGGTTCTCGCTGCAGTGGTATGCGCGCTTGCTGGAGGATCCCCAGATTCTGGACGCCGCATGGCTCAGCCTGCGTGTGGCGTTCCTGAGTGCCTGTGCCGCTACGCTGATCGGTGGTTGCGCGGGTATCGCACTGGGTCGGAAGGACGCTTTCAGGGGCCGCACCGCACTCACGGGAATGGTGGCTGCTCCGCTGGTGATGCCGGAGATCATCACCGGTCTTTCGCTGTTGCTGCTCTTCGTTGCCATGAACAGCCTGATCGGGTGGCCATCCTCGCGCGGGTTCACGACCCTCACCATCGCCCACACCACGTTCTGCCTGTCTTACGTTGCCGTGGTGGTGAGGGCACGCGTGGCGGGCCTCGACCGCTCACTCGAAGAGGCCGCTATGGATCTGGGGGGGCGACCGTTGCGCGTCCTTGTGGACATCACGCTTCCCGGCATCGCGCCGGCTTTGGTGTCAGGATGGCTGCTGTCGTTCACCCTGTCCCTCGATGATCTTGTGATCTCGAGTTTTGTGAGCGGTCCGGGTGCCAACACACTTCCGATGCTGATCTTCTCCAAGGTCAAGATGGGGATCTCTCCCGACATCAACGCGCTCGCCGCACTGATCATCGGGACGGTCACGTTTGGCGTTGCAGTGGCAGGCGTGCTGATGTTCCGCACCGAGAAGCGGGCAAGCGCCGCGCGCGGGCGCTGATCCATCTTCGATCCCGGCTACGGGGAGTGCGCGAGGGCAGCCCTGCGCAGGAGTTGGCACTGATCTTGATTGGCCGCAGGGCCTGCCCGCCTGCGAGGACAAGAAAATGACGCCCGGACTGTTGGAACCCCTGCGCCACGCCATCCTTTGCGCCCAGCAATTTCCCGACCCGGCCCTGCACAGGCTGGCCGTCAGGAGATTCCTGCGCGCGAACCGCCGGCTGCGTCAGGAGCCCCCGGTGGCACGGATGCGTCTGGAAGACGACCTCTATCGCATGCTACCCAGTGACTGGCCCCTGTGGGTCGAAGCATCGCGGCCGCTCAGGACGGCTGTCTCACACTGAAGCGCAGGCCTGCCCGCTGCTGCAGGCGCTGCAACAGCTGCTCTCCCATGCAGGCCGATGGCGTCCAGCTGCCTCCGGCCGTCTTCACATCATCGCGCGCCAGGCAGAGTGCGCACTCCGCAATCATCCGCGAGGTTGAGCCGTAACCCGGGTCCAGCGAAGCTGCCACGGTTGCGATAATCGCGGGCCGTGTCGCGCTCTCGCCCGCAGGAAAGAAATCGATCTCGTAACGGCCAGAGGTCCTCGCGTTGCGGTCGGGTCCCTCGCCTGGCGCCGGCAAGACCCGCTTCAGCAGCCTGCGAGTCGGGCCGGCCGCGGCCGCAGCCATGAATGCGCCAAGCCCTGCGGTGACGACCCAGGCACGCAGTCGCCCCCCGAACCCGCTACCGGTCGCCATCGATTCCTCGTAGCGAAACCCCTTGCCCCAGGGAAAGCCCTGCAGTGCGTTGCTGCGACGCAGGATCTTGGTGTTGATCGTGGCCATCACGAAGGGAGCGGTCCATACGCCGAGCGCCGCGGAGAACCCCAGCCCCAGCGCCGCACGCGCACGCGGCGCGCCCATCTCCGGCGGCAGCAGGGCATTGGCATTCCCCCCGATGCGCCGGACGGCGGGATCGACTGCAGCTTCCTCCATCACATTCATCAGACTGGCGAAGGTGCCGCCGCTCATCGACCCGCGCATGCGACGCACGACCCCATGCACTTCTTCGGCGGCGGGAAGCCCTCGCGCTGCGCGTTCGTGTTGCAGGTACCAGACGCCCATGTCGAAGGGCACCGAATCGAAACCGCAGCAGTGCACGATGCGTGCGCCGCTGCGTCTTGCGGCACCGTCGAAGGCGGCAATCATGCGGTGGATCCATTGAACCTCGCCGGTGAGGTCGCAGTAGTCCGTGCCGGCCTCGGCGCAGGCACGCACGAGGTCGGTACCGAACAGCGCGTAGGGGCCTACGGTGCTGAGGACCACGCGGGTGGAATCCGCGAGCCGGTCAAGAGAGGCAGGCTCATCGATGCTCGCTTCCATGAGGGGCACCGACGCGGCATCGAACCCGGGGATCTGCGCCGCGAGTTCGCGTGCGACGGCCTCCAGTTTCGCGCGGTTGCGGCCTGCCATTGCCCAGCGAAGACCCGGCACCCGCGCGAGATACTCGGCGACGAGCGCGCCGGTGAAGCCGCTGGCGCCCCACAGGACGATCTCGAATTCGCGTGATTCGCGTTGCATGACGATGCTTCCTTCGAAGGGGCGCGGATGATTTCATCCGGAACAGGGCGCGGGCAAGGCAGGCGGATATACTCCCGCCGCCAACACCAGGATCCTCCGCCGTGTCCATCTCCGCCAACTCCCAGCACTTCGTACAGCGCGCAGGCCTGGTGGCGGGGCCGCTGGCAGCCTTGTCCTTCCTCGCCTTCGGCGGTGAGAACATGCCGCCGGACGCCCGCGCCGTTCTTGCGGTGGCGATCCTCATGGCGTTCTGGTGGGTCTCGGAGGCAATCCCGCTCGGTGCGAGTTCGCTGCTTCCGATGATCCTGCTGCCGGTGTTCACCTCTCTGCCATTTGCGTCGGTATCGGCGCCGTACGCGAGCAATATCATCTATCTGTTCATGGGCGGGATGATGCTCGGTCTCGGCCTTGAGCGCTCCGGACTCCACCGGCGTATTGCGTTACGCATGTTGGTGATGGTGGGTGCCAGTCCCCGCAGGCTGGTGGCAGCGTTCATGGCGGTAACGGCCCTGTTTTCCATGTGGCTCTCCAACTCGGCCACCACCATGATGCTCGCGCCGATCGGTCTGAGCGTGATCCAGGGCATGCGCGAGGAGGGGAGGGAGGACACGGCTTTCGCGGCCGCCCTGATGCTCGGGATCGCCTATGCCGCATCGATAGGCGGCATGGGCACGCCGATGGG
>CAIXOY010000297.1 GCA_903921135.1 uncultured Gammaproteobacteria bacterium | reverse complement strand
GGCGAGCCCTGATGCAGCACATTCCCGCCTTGCCCTCCATCGGGCTCGATCTGCGTGTCTACATCGAAGACACCGATGCGGGCGGCATCGTGTATTACGTGAATTATCTGAAGTACTTCGAGCGCGCACGCACCGAGCTGATGCGCGCACTCGGTTTCGCGCGGGCAGCCCTGCCCGAGGCCGGTTGCCAGTTCGTAGTGCACTCGATGCAGGTCGAGTACCTGCGCCCCGCGCGCCTTGACGACGCACTGGTGGCAGAAGCGAGCATCGCCGCAGCAGGCCGTGCGAGCATCTACTTCGCACAGCGTGTGCTGCGCGGCGCCGAGGAACTCTGCCGCGGACGCGTGCGCATCGCCTGTGTTGATCCCGTCACGCAGCGCCCGCGCGCCCTGCCTGCCGGATTGAAAAACCGCCTTGCTGGCGCCCCGTGCGTCGGTGAACCCACAACTCTCACGGAGAACCCCTCGTGAACCAGGACATGTCGCTCTGGTCTCTCATCGCCAATGCCAGCATCGTCGTGCAACTGGTGATGCTGACGCTGTTCCTCGCATCGGTCGTGTCGTGGGGGATGATCATCCAGCGTGCGTTGTTGCTGAGCCGGGCAAAGAAACAGTTCCTGGCTTTCGAGCAGACATTCTGGTCAGGCATAGACCTGGGTCAGCTCTACCGGGACGGTTCCGTGCGGCTCGAGCAGAACGGCATGGTGGAGGGCGTGGAGAATCTTTTCCGGGCTGGCTTCAAGGAGTTCACGCGCCTGCGTCAGCAGGCCGGCATCGAGTCCGACGCCATCATGGAAGGCGCGTTGCGTGCGATGCGTGTCGCACTATCGCGCGAAGAAGAGTATCTCGAGAAGCATCTCTCGTTTCTGGCTACCGTTGGTTCCACCAGCCCTTACATCGGACTTTTCGGTACGGTGTGGGGAATCATGCATTCCTTCCAGGGGTTGGCCACCATGCACCAGGCCACCCTCGCCACCGTTGCGCCCGGCATATCCGAGGCGCTGGTAGCCACCGCAATGGGCCTTTTTGCTGCCATCCCGGCGGTTATCGCCTACAACCGTTTCTCTGCACGCGTCGATAACCTGGTCGGCAACTACGACACCTTCTCGGAAGAGTTCTCGAGCATCCTGCACCGCCAGGCGCACGCTGTGCGCAAGACCGGCTGATCCCCCGGGCGGCACACCACGATGCGCAAGCAGAAAAGAAAACCCGTCTCCGAGATCAACGTCGTCCCCTACATCGACGTGATGCTGGTGCTGCTGATCATTTTCATGATCACGGCGCCCATGCTGATGCAGGGCGTGGAGGTCGAGCTTCCCGATGCGCCCTCCGAGCCCATCGAGAACCAGGATGAGGAGCCGCTGATCGTGTCGGTCAAGGCCGACGGCAGCTATTTCATCAACCTGGGTGGCACGCCCGAGCAGCCCGAGAAACTGGAGGTCATCAAGGACAAGGTGGGCAAAATCCTCAAGCAGAAGCCGAAGACACCTGTGCTGGTCTGGGGCGACGAGAAAGTTCCCTACGGCACGGTGGTGGTGTTGATGGCCAACCTGCAGGAAGCGGGCGCGAAGAGCGTCGGCCTGGTCACCGAGAACCCCTGAGCGATGAGCCGTCGTCTCGAGGCCGTGATCCTGCCCGCGACCCTGAGCGTGGTGCTGCACGCGCTGCTGCTGTTCGTGCTCACGGCCAACTGGGAGCCCGAACGTGACCAGAGCATCCGCAAAGTACCTCGGCACGTTAATGCCAAACTGGTGACGCTCGACAAGGCCGCTGCCAAACCCAAGCAGGCCAAACCGCGCCCGTCCGAGCCCAAGCCTGAACCGCCCAAGCCGAAGCCCGAGCCCCCGAAGCCCAAGCCCGAGCCCCCGAAACCGAAGCCCGAGCCGAAGCCCTCTCCCAAGCCTGCGCCGAAGAAGGAGCCGCCGAAGCCCGATCCGAAGAAGGTCGAGGAGGCTCGCAAGAAGGAGCAGCAGAAAAAAGCCGAGGAAGAGCGTCGTCAGCGCCAGCGCGAGATGGAGCTCTCCATGGCCATGGAAGAAGAAACCCAGCAGGCCGACAGCGACACCGACCTCGCGATGGCCTACACCGACGCCATCCGGGCCGCGATCGAAGACAACTGGAGCCGGCCACCGAGCGCACGCCGCGATATGGAAGTGGTCTTGCGTCTACAATTGATCCCGACCGGCGAGGTGGTGTCGGTGACTGTGGTGAAGAGCAGCGGCAACGAGGCCTTCGACACGTCTGCCATCAACGCGGTCAAGAAAGCCGGACGATTCCCCGAGGTGGCGGACGTCCCTCAGCCGGTGTTCGAGCGCCACCTGCGCAGTTTCCAACTCGTGTTCAGACCAGAGGACCTCCGACTGTGATCATGCGTGCCCTGATCCTTCTGTGCTGCCTGATGGCGGGTGCCGCCACGCGTGCGGCCGAGTTGATGATCGAGATCACCCAGGGTAGCGACGACCCGACGAAGATCGCCGTCGTGCCCTTCGGCGCCACTCCCGGCCTGTTGCCGCCCGAGGCCGTCGACGGGATCGTGTCGGCGGATCTGCAGCGCAGCGGTCTCTTCGAGGCCATGCCCGTCTCGGACATGATCGCCCAGCCCCACGAAAAGTCGCAGGTCTTCTTCAACGACTGGCGCTTGCAGGGCACTGATTACGTCGCCGTCGGCCGCATGACGCGGGATCCGGCGGGGCTTTACCGCGTCACCTACGAACTGCACGACGTGCTGCGCCAGAGCCAGGTGCTGCAGGAGACGGTGAACGGTTCCGAGGCACAGTTGCGCGATATCTCGCACTACATCGCCGACAAGATCTACGAGAAAGTCACCGGCATCAAAGGCGCCTTCAGCACCAAGATCGCCTACGTCTCCGTCAGCTCCGACCGGCGCAATTTCCGCCTGATCAAGGCCGACGCCGATGGCGAGCGCGCGCTCACCATCCTCGAATCCAACGAGCCGATCCTCTCGCCCACGTGGGCGCCGGACGGCAAGCAACTCGCGTACGTGTCCTTCGAGGATCGTCGCCCTCGGATCTGGAGGCAGGTCATCGCCACGGGCCAGCGCGAGGCGCTCACCAACTTCCCGGGGCTGAACAGTGCGCCTGCATGGGCTCCGGACGGGCGTCGCATGGCGATGGTGCTGTCGAAGGATGGCAACCCCGAGATCTACGTGATGGATCTGGCCACACGCCAGTTCACGCGGCTAGCTAGTCATTTCGCAATCGATACTGAGCCCACGTGGATGCCCGATGGGCGCTCCATCATTTTCACGTCTGACAGGGGTGGTAGGCCGCAGATCTATCAAGTCGACGCCACCACCGGCGCGGTGACCCGTCTGACCTACGAGGGCGCCTACAACGCGCGTGCCAGGCCGATGCCCGACGGGTCGGGGATCGTGTACACGCACCGCGCGGAGTCGGGTGGCCCGTTCCATATTGCGCTGCAGAATCTCAAGCGCAACACGGTGCGTGTCCTTACCGAGACGATCTACGACGAGTCGCCCAGCATCGCTCCCAATGGCAGCATGATTATTTATGCCACCAAGCGAATGGGCAAAGGTATACTTGCGGTGGTCTCGGTGGATGCAAACGTCAAGTACTTCCTGCCCGCAGCGGCAAGAGAAGTACGGGAGCCTGCATGGTCACCGTACGTCCGTTGAACATTTTTTCTCCACACTCCTGAGAGGATCGCGCGGTGAGCACAAAGAGCGGCAAGTGGGTGCGTCTGGCAGCGGTTGCGATGCTGGTGACGTTGGTCGCAGCCTGCAGCGGCAACAAGAACAAGAACGGTGGTGCCGGCGCAGACGGCGCTGACGGTTCAGGCATCGGCACCGACGGTGCCACCTCTGTAGGCACGGGCTCCGATGGCGGCCTGTCCCCCGAGGAGATGGCGGCCCGTACCGGCCTCCAATATGTCTTCTACTTCGACTTCGACCAGTCGCAACTGAATCCCGAAACCCGCGCAGCGCTCGATGCGCAGGCCGCGGTGCTCCGGAACCAGTCGGGCCCCGTGCGCCTCGAGGGTCACTGCGACGAGCGCGGCACCCCCGAGTACAACCTCGCACTGGGCGAGCGTCGCGCCAAGGCCATCTCCAACTACCTCATCCTGCAGGGTATCGACCGTAACCGCATCGAGACGGTGAGCTACGGTGAAGAACGCCCGGCCGCGCTCGGTCAGGACGAAGACTCCTACCAGCGCAACCGCCGCGTTGAACTGAAGCCCTGATCCCGGCAGTGCGCAGTCTGTTTCTGGCGTTCGCGGCGGCGCTGCTCGCGCTGCCAGCGGCCGCCCAGGTCGAGGTCATGGAGCCGGGCGGCTATTCGTCGTCCCGGCAACAACCGTCCTACTCCCGCGGTGATGCCCCGCCCCGGGAGGCTTCTTCCGGCGATGCAGATCTCTACAACCAGGTGCTGCAGCTTCAGGACGAGGTCATGAAGCTGAACGGCATCGTGGAAGAGCAGGCCGAGCAGATCCGGCAACTGAAGCAGCAACGCCTCGACGATTACATCAGCCTCGACAAGCGACTCACGGCGCTGGGTGGGGGCGCGGCGCCTCCTTCAGCACCGTCACAGGCGCCCGCTGCAGACTCGGGTGCTTACGGCCTCACGCCGGCCGAGCAGGCTCCGCCTGCTCCCATACGGGCAGATGTTGCGCCTCAGGCACCCGTCGCCACTGCACCTGTTGCGGGCGAGCAGCCCGCTTATCAGGCGGCGTTCGATTTGCTGAAGGCAAAGCAGTTCCCCGAGGCAGAGGCCGCGTTCAAGAGTTTCCTTGAGCAGTACCCCAACGGTTCCCTCGCAGGCAATGCACATTTCTGGCTGGGCGAGTACTACGCGGTAGTCAACGGCGACAACGCCGCTGCCAAACCGCATTACGAGTCGCTCGTCTACCAGTACCCCGGCAGCACGAAGATGCCCGACGCTCTCTTCAAGCTCGGCCGCATCTACATGCAGGAAGGCGATGCACCGCGCGGACGTGAGTTGCTGCAACGTGTGCAGGACGAGTATCCGAAGTCCGACAGCGCCCCCAAGGCGCAGGCCTATCTGCAGCAGAACCCTTAGCGCCTCATTTTGGCCTTGTCTTTTCGGGATCAATCCGTACCATACGCGGCTTCGTTCGGGTCGTTAGCTCAGTCGGTAGAGCAGTTGGCTTTTAACCAATTGGTCGCTGGTTCGAATCCAGCACGACCCACCACTTCAAAAAGCCACCTCCGGGTGGCTTTTCCATTTCTAGGCTCATCGCCCATGGCCTGGCATGTCTACCTGCTGCGCTGCGCGGATGGCTCGCTCTATGCGGGTATCACCACAGATCTTGAGCGCAGGCTTGCCGAGCACAACCTCGGCAAAACCGGCGCGAAATACACGCGCAGCAGACGGCCTGTGGTACTGGCATGGAGTGAGGCGGCAGAAGATCGCGGGGCCGCGAGCCGCCGCGAATATGCGCTGAAGAAGCTGGGACGTGAGGCGAAAGAGGAACTGCTGAGGATCGCCGCGAGCGCGGCGCTCCGGGATTAGTCCTGCGTCTTCTCGAGCAGACGGAGCATCTGCACGGCGAGACCGCGGTTGTTCTCGCTCAACCGGTAGAACACTTTCAGCAGGGAGTCTGCCTGCCGGTCCGATCCCCGGGGGATCGGCTCGGAGCCGCCTTGCTGGCGTGCTTTGGCAGCCTCTTCGAAGAGATCCCCCAGCGACACATGCAACGCATCGGCAATACGCCACGCGCAACCTGCAGAGGGTTCCTGAAGATCACGCTCGATCCGCGAGAGGTTGCTGGCGTCCAGCCCTGCCTTGTGGGCGAGCTCTTCCAGCGTGGCTCCGGCGGCCAAGCGCAGTTCACGAATGGTGCGTCCGATTCTCATGACCACATTCTGTCCTCATCAAGACAATAGATACAGACTGATTGGTAAGTGGCCCGGGCCTCGTTGCATAAGCGCAAGAGCTGACCATCCTCCCCTCTGGCCCCGGCCGCAATAGGGGGTTACGCTTAGGCCATCAAGCTGACAGGGACGACGGCGATGGCCAACAAAAAACCGCCTCTCATGGATCCGTCTGGCGACGTCGTCGCGACTGATCCCGCGATTGCACCCACCCGGTTCCGGCCGGCAAGAGAAGCGCTTCCCTTCGCGCGGACCCTCCCGGACGGCACCACGAGGCTCTGGCCCGAACAGCCCTCCCTGAACACAGGGCACTCCGCCCAGCGACGCGTCGAAGGCGAGCGCTGGGCGCTCGAGCTGTTGCGCTACTACCGTCAGTACGGCCATGAACCTGCGGCGCGCGTGCTTCCCGACCTGATCCGTCATGGCGTCGAGAGCGGCGGCGTGGAGGAAGAGCAGTTCACGGGTGTTGTCCGTGTGCTCGATGCGATGCTTGCCTTCGCAGCCCGGCAGTCCGACCTTGATGCCTACGCGATGGCGCTCGATAGCGAACACCAGCGCACGCTTGCGGCTTGGGCAGCACTCGACGCGGGCGGCTGAGGCAGCGCAATGCGCCGGGGTGGATGGCATCCGCCCCGCCATCGTCCAGAATGCCGGCAAGCAGTTCTCGCGCGTGTGATCGATGAGCCCGGATACGCCCTTTCAGCTTCT
>CAIXOY010000296.1 GCA_903921135.1 uncultured Gammaproteobacteria bacterium | reverse complement strand
TGTTGTTCATCAACCAAGGCATGACCGCGCTGTCGAACATTGTGACGCGCATCCTCGACGAACAAAGCCAGGCCGTACTTGCCGACGAACTGGCCCGCCGAAATCCTGGCGGTGTTGCCTGATAGCGTGATGCTCTGATGGAGTAGCCCCCTCGCAGGGGGTAGTGCGGGCGGCCCTCGGGCCGCCCGTTCGCATTCAGGGAGAGCCGATGGGGGCCTGTGCTAGTATCGGGCCTGCCCCGTTCCGGACAGATTATTCATGCGCTGCCCGTTCTGCACAGCCGCTGACACCAAGGTGATCGACTCCCGCCTCGTCGCCGAGGGGGATCAGGTGCGCCGCCGCCGCGAATGCCTGAGTTGCAGTGAGCGGTTCACGACCTACGAAGGCGCTGAACTTCTGCTGCCGAGGATCATCAAGCAGAGCGGCGTACGAGAGCCCTTCAACGAAGACAAACTCCGGCAAGGCATCCTCAGGGCACTTGAGAAAAGGCCTGTCAGCAGCGAACAGATCGAGGCCATGCTTAGCCAGATCAAGCGCATCCTCCAGGCCTCCGGTGAGAGGGAGGTTCCCTCCCGTGTTCTCGGCGAAGAGGTGATGCGGCAACTCAAGGCCGTAGACCATGTCGCCTTTGTGCGATTTGCCTCGGTCTATCGGAGCTTCCAGGATCTGAACGAGTTCCGCGTCGAGATCGAGCGGCTCGCAGAAGAGCAACTCGCACCTCCCTTGTCCTGATCGTCTGCCCGATGCGCACGGACGAGGATGACATCCGCTACATGGCGCAAGCCTTAAGGCTCGCGCGATTTGGTCTGAACACCACCTCGCCGAATCCACGCGTCGGCTGCGTACTGGTGCGGGACGGCCAGGTCATCTCCGAAGGGTGGCATCAACGGGCGGGCGAAGCCCATGCGGAAGCCGATGCACTCAAGCGTGCGGGCGAGTCCGCCCGAGGAGCTACGGCGTACGTCACACTCGAACCCTGCAGCCATCATGGCCGAACACCGCCCTGCGCCGATGCCTTGATCGCTGCGGGAGTCGCTCGGGTCGTCTGCGCAAGCGAGGACCCGAACCCGCAGGTCGCCGGTAAAGGCATCGCGAGACTACAAGACGCTGGTGTCGAGGTGCGCTCAGGGATCTTGGCAAGCGAGGCGATCGAGCTCAACGCGGGGTTTTTCTCCCGCATGCAACGGGGCAGGCCCCGAGTCGTCTGCAAGATGGCGATGAGCCTCGATGGCCGGACGGCTATGGCCTCCGGCGAGAGCAAGTGGATAACGGGCGACGCCGCCCGCGCAGATGTGCAAAGACTTCGCGCCCGAAGCTGCGCCGTAGTGACCGGCGCGGGCACGGTACTCGCTGACGACCCGCGGCTCGATGTGCGCGAAGCCTCGCGGCAACCGCTACGGGTAGTCGTGGATAGTGCTTTGCGTACCCCCGCCATGGCACGCGTCCTGTCGCCGCCGGGAGCCGCGCTTCTGGCGTACGTGACCGACCCCGAAGCAAAGGCGCTTTCGCTGCAGGCCGCCGGCGCGATGCTCATGCGTGTGCCAGGCGAAGACGGTCGCGTTGACCTTCACGCCTTGCTGGCCGCACTTGCAGACCGGGGATGCAACGATGTGTTGCTGGAGTCAGGCGCAACGCTCGCGGGCGCCTTCGCGCAGGCAGGCCTGATCGATGAGTACAAGTTCTATATGGCGCCGCTTCTGCTCGGTAGTTCAGCTCGCCCGCTTCTGGAGTTGCCCTTCACGCAGATGGCAGAACGCATGGCGCTGCGTATTACCGCCATAGATGCCGTCGGTGATGACTGGCGGATCAGTGCATTGCCGCACGCTTAGCAGACAAAGGAGAGCGCATGTTCACGGGGATCATCCAGTCGGTGGGGCATTTGCGCCGCCTTGAGCGGCGCGGCGGCGACGTACGTCTTGAAATCGGCACCGGCAAGCTCGACCTCTCCGATGTCAAAGGCGGAGACAGCGTCGCCACGAACGGCGTGTGCCTCACGGTAGTGGGGCAGGGCGCCGACTGGTTCGCCGCGGATGTGTCGCTGGAGACGTTATCTCTCACTACCCTGGGAAACCTCAGTACGGGTTCGCCGCTAAACCTCGAGAAATCCCTGGGCGTGACAGACCGCCTCGGCGGTCACATGGTGAGCGGTCACGTTGATGGCGTGGGAGAAGTCCTGTCTCTCGGACAGGATGGCCGGTCGTGGCGCTACACGTTGCGCGCGCCGGATCAGCTTGCCCGATACATCGCCCGCAAAGGCTCGATCTGTATCGACGGCGTCAGCCTCACCGTGAACGCCGTGAACGGTGCGGAATTCGAACTGAACATCATTCCCGCAACCATGCGCGAGACCGTGTTCGAAGGCTACCGCGCGGGCTCGCGGGTCAACCTCGAGGTGGATCTGGTTGCACGCTACCTTGAACGCCTCCTGCAGGGTGATGCTGCAGCCCATCCGGACAACACCGGCGGCATCAGCCGCGCTTTCCTCGCCAGCCACGGATTCCCTTCCTCATGAAGTTCGATTCGCCCCAGCAACTCCTCGAAGCATTCCGCCATGCGCGCATGGTCGTGCTCGTCGATGACGACGACGAGCGCATCGGCGGCGTCATCATGGCCAGCGCCGAGACCATCACCGCCGAGCAGGTGAATTTCATGGCCCGTAACGCTCGCGGCCTGGTGAGTCTTGCGCTCACACCGGAGCGGTGCGACCTGCTCGAACTGCCGCCGATGGCCCGCAGCGAGTTGAACCCTCAAGCGAGCCGCTTCCGCGTGTCCATCGAAGCCGCAGAGGGCATCAGCACGGGAATATCCGCTGCGGACCGCGCCCACACCGTCCGGGTTGCCGTGGCACGCAACGCGAAGCCCCGTGATCTGGTGCAACCGGGCCACGTCTTCCCGGTGCGCGCAGAGAGCGGGGGCGTATTGCGCCGCGCCGGCCACGCCGAGGGAGGCTGTGATCTTGCGCGGCTAGCCGGCCACGAGCCCGCGGCGGTTATCGCCGAAGTCCTGAACGACGACGGCACGCTCGCAACGGGCTCAGCCTTGCGGGATTTCGCGCGTGCACATGGCCTCGCTCTCGGCAGCATCGCGAGCCTGATCCAGTTCCGCCTGCTGAACGAGGCCACGGTGGAGCTACTCCGCGAGGGCGAGGTGCAGACCGCATGGGGCGCGTTCCGGTTGAGCGTGTTCCGTGAACCCGAATCGGGCGCGGTGCATACCGCCCTCAGTCTGGGGCGCGTCGATCCTGCCGAGCCGGTGCTGGTGCGGGTGCACCTCCAGGCTTCGCTGCGGGACCTGCTCGGCACCCAGGTGCCCGGACAGCCGCCCGGATGGAACGCTGCGCGCTGCCTCGAGCGCATTGCCCGCGAGGGAACCGGCGTCTTCGTGCTTCTCGATCAGCCCGAGTCGCCGGAGTACCGCCTCGCGAGCATCGCCACCGCGCTGGGCGATACGGCGGCCGCGCTGCCGCCTCGCGCACCCAATACAACCCACACGCTGGTGGGCGTCGGATCCCAGATCCTCCGACACCTGGGCGTGGGCAGGATGCGCGTCATGGGGCCCAAGATCCGCTACAACGCGATATCGGGATTCGGTCTCGAAGTGGTCGAGCACCTCCCCTTCGACTGAGGTTTGCGGCGGCATGGCCCGCCTGCAGGAATGGTGGCAGAATTGCCAGTCCCACAAACACACGGCCCCGAGGCGCACATGGCAGACATCCACACCATCGAAGGCGACTTCACCCCCGGCGAGGGCCGTTTCGCTCTGATCGTGAGCCGCTTCAATGCCTTCGTGGTCGAAAGCCTCGTGGCGGGTGCGCTTGATGCCCTGCGCCGCCACGGCGTTCCCGATGCCCGCATCACGATCATCCGCACTCCTGGCGCCTGGGAACTGCCCCTTGTCGCCCAGAAAGCCGCCCTCAGCGGTAACTACGACGCGATCGTGGCGCTGGGCGCCGTGATCCGAGGTGGCACTCCCCACTTCGAGCATGTGGCAGGTGAATGCACCAAAGGCCTTGCCGCCGCGTCCATGGACTCAGGTATTCCGGTGGCGTTCGGTGTGCTGACCGTCGACTCCATCGAGCAAGCCATCGAGCGTGCGGGCACCAAGGCGGGTAACAAAGGTGCCGAGGCGGCGCTCTCGGCCCTCGAGATGGTGAGCCTGCTGGGCCGCCTGTGAGCGATACCGCCGCGCAGGACAGCATCGAGGCGCGCCGCGCGCTCATCGCGGGCCGTCACAAGGCGCGCCACTATGCCGTTCAGGCGCTGTACCAGTGGGCTGTCTCGGGCAACAGCCCAGGGGACATCGAGCGCCAGTTCCGCGAGGACTTCGAGTTCCGAGGCACGGATCTGGAGTACTTCCAGGCGCTGGTTCACGGCGTTCCCTCCTGCGCCTCGGATCTGGACGAGACCTTCACTCCCTTCCTCGACATCGAACTCGAGAAACTCGGTCCGGTGGAGCGCGCGGTGCTGCGCATCGGCACCTGGGAACTGCGTGAGCGTCTGGATGTGCCCTGGCGCGTGGTGCTCGACGAGGCCGTCACGCTGACCCGCAAGTTCGGCGCTACAGACAGCCACCGTTTCGTGAATGCCGTCCTCGATCGCGTGGCCCGCGAACTGCGCGCGCTCGAGATCCGCGGCGGCCGCTGAGGCCGCAGGCCGCGGCGGGCATCTGCACATGCCGCTCTCTGAATTCCAGCTGATTGCCCGCTATTTCGAGTCACTTGCGCCCGCAAGCCCCGAGCACGGTGTGGTGCTCGGCATCGGCGATGACGCCGCGATCCTGCAGTTGCCGCCTGGCGAAGATCTTCTGGTATCCATCGACACACTCGTTTCCGGCGTGCACTTCCCGCCGACGCTCTCTCCGCGTGCGATCGGCCACCGTGCACTGGCCGTGAACCTGAGCGACCTGGCCGCCATGGGCGCACGGCCGTTGTGGTTCACGCTCGCGCTCACGCTGCCGGATGCGAACGAGGCATGGCTTGCAGCTTTCGCGGAAGGGCTGGGCACACTCGCCCGCAGTAGCGGTATTGCGCTGGTCGGAGGAGACACCACGCGCGGCCCGCTCTCGATCACGATTCAGGTGCACGGTGCCGTGGCGCGCGGCACCGCCCTGCGCCGCGACGGTGCGCGGCCCGGCGACGATCTCTGGGTGACGGGGCGTCCGGGGCTGTCCGCGCTGGGGCTGCGCAGGCTGCAAGCCGGCGTTCCTGACGAAGACCCCGCCTGCGCGGTCTTCGTGTGGCCCGAGCCCCGCCTGGCGTTCGGACGCGCGCTGGTGGGCCTCGCCACGGCGGCTATCGATGTATCAGACGGGCTGCTTGCCGATGCGGGGCATATCGCAGAGCGAAGTGGCTGCGCCATCGAGATCGAAGCCACGCGCCTGCCTCTGGCGGAAGGGCTGGCAGCGCTCGGACGTGAGGATGCGCTGGCCCTGTGCCTCGCGGGCGGTGATGACTACGAGCTCTGTTTCACTGCGCCGCCATCGGCGGCGCCATCGGTCGATGCCGCTGCCGCGCGGCTCGGCCTGCCGTGCCGTCGGATCGGCAGGGTGACCGAGGGGCATGGCGCACGCTGCGCGGGTTACAGCCCTCCCACCACAGGCTTCCAGCACTTCGGGGGCAGCACCGATGCCTGATCGCGCAGCCGTGCAGTTCATCGCGACCGTTTTCCTGCTGCTCGCGTTGCCCATCGCGTCCCGCGCCGCCGAGCCCACGATCACCGCCAACGCGCTCTTCGAGGGCCGCGCCATGCTGAGCATCGACGGCAGCCCGCGCGTCCTCAAGGTGGGGCAGACCTCGCCCGAGGGTGTGCGCCTCGTGTCTGCATCGGCCAGCGAGGCCGTCGTGGAGGTCGCTGGCCGGGAGATACGCCTCGCGCCCGGCCGTGAGCCGGGTGGTGCCTTCAACAGCCCCGACCGGCGCGAGGTTCCCGTCGCGCGCAACGATCGTGGCGAGTACCGGCTGGTGGGCACGGTGAACGGCAGCCAGGTGTCTTTCATGGTCGATACGGGCGCGAACGTCGTGGCCCTGAGCGGCCTCGAGGCGGACCGCCTCGGCGTCGATTACCGGCGCCGTGGTCAGCAGACGCGCGTGATGACGGCAGCTGGCCCGAGCCCCGCGTGGGCCATCACCCTCGATCGCGTGGAGATCTCGGGCATCATGGTCCGCAACGTCCAGGCCACCGTCATCGAGGGCCCCCATCCCGAGCCCGCGCTGCTCGGCATGTCCTGGCTGCAGCGCGTGGGCCTGCGTGAGGAATCGGGCGTCATGTACCTGCGCGAGCGCTGAGGGTCCGCCACGCGCCTCAAGCTGCTAGAATCGCCCGCCCTCGCGCCATCCCGGAGAACGGTCTTGTCCGTACGCCACGTCGCCTCCTGCCAGCTGCCGACCCCCTGGGGGGTGTTCGACATGCACGGCTTCGAGGACATCGAGCAAGAGAAGGAGCACGTCCTCCTCACGCTGGGCGATGTCTCCGACGGTGCGCCGGTACTGGCGCGCATCCACTCGGAGTGCCTGACGGGCGACGCCCTCTTCAGCGTGCGCTGTGACTGCGGCGCGCAATTGCGCGGTGCGATGGAGCGCATCTCAGAGGAAGGGCGAGGGGCGCTGTTGTACCTGCGTCAGGAAGGACGCGGCATCGGGCTGCTGAACAAGATCAAGGCCTATCACCTGCAAGATGCGGGCGCCGATACCGTCGAGGCCAACGAGCAGCTCGGATTCGGTGCCGACATGCGCGACTACAGCATCTGCGGCGTCATGCTGGCGAAGGTGGGCATCACGGCGCTGAAGCTGCTGACGAACAACCCCCGCAAGGTGGCGGCGTTGGAAGGGATGGGCATCAAGGTGGTGGAGCGCATCCCGCTGCGCACCGGCCGTAACCCGCACAACCAGCGCTATCTAGACACCAAGGCCGGCAAACTCGGCCACCTGATGGAAAAGGACTGATTCCGCAGGCAAGCCCGCACGCGGCTCAGCGCGCGGGGCGTTTCTTTGGCGGCGGACGCAGCGCCTTCAGGCGGGCCCTGATCGCAGCCTCGATGCCCGCCGCGTCCAGACCCGCGTCTTTCAACATGTCTTGCGGCTTGCCGTGCTCGAGGAAGCGGTCTGGCAGGGCGATGTGCAGCACCGGCATCACGATGCCCTGTTCCGCCAGGAACTCTGCCACCGCGGCACCGGCGCCACCGGCCAGCGCGTTTTCCTCGGCCGTCACCAGCAGCGAGTGTTTGGCGGCGAAGGCCAGCACCAGTTCCGTGTCCAGCGGTTTGACGAAACGCATGTCGGCCACTGAGGCATTCAGCGCCTCGGCTGCCGCGAGCGAGGGTGTCACCATCGTCCCGAAGGCGAGGATGCCCACGCCGCGGCCCTTGCGCAGTTGCCGGCCGCGGCCGATCTCCACCGTTTCCAGCGAGGGCTCTATGGGCGTGCCCGGGCCGGTGCCGCGCGGGTAACGCACGGCCGCGGGGCCCTTGTGGAAGTAGCCGGTGCTGAGGAGCTTGCGCGTCTCGTCTTCGTCCGAGGGCGCCATCACCACCATGTTCGGCACGCAGCGCAGGTAGCTGAGATCGAAACTGCCAGCGTGGGTTGCGCCGTCCTCGCCCACCAGCCCCGCGCGGTCGATGGCGAAGAGCACGTCCAGATCCTGTAGCGCCACATCGTGTATCAGCTGGTCGTAGGCGCGCTGCAGGAAGGTGGAGTAGATCGCGACGACGGGTTTCATCTCCTCGCAGGCGAGACCCGCCGCCAGTGTCACGGCGTGCTGCTCGGCGATGGCCACGTCATGGAAGCGGTCCGGGAAGCGCTTCGAGAACTCGACCATGCCCGAGCCTTCGCACATTGCCGGCGTGATGCCGATCAGCAGCGGTTCCTGCTCGGCCATGTCGCAGAGCCAGCTGCCGAAGATCTCCTGGTACTTGGGCAGCGGCGCCTTGGGCTTGCCGGTGGCGGGCGAGGGATCGATCTTGTTGATGGCGTGATAACCCACCGGGTCGCGCTCTGCGGGCGCGAAGCCTTTGCCCTTCACCGTGAGCACGTGCAGCAACTGCGGGCCCTGGCGCTCGCGCACATGGCCCATGGTCTCGATCAGCAGCGGCAGGTCGTGGCCGTCTATGGGGCCGATGTAGTTGAAGCCCAGCTCCTCGAAGAGCGTGCCGGGCGCCACCATGCCCTTCATGTGTTCCTCTGTGCGGCGCGCGATTTCGAGCGCGGGGCCTGGCAGCCGCGAGAGCACGCGTTTGCCGCCCTCGCGCATCGTGTTGTAGAGCGGGCTTGCCCAGATCCGCGCGAAGTAGGACGCGAGCCCGCCCTCGTTTCGCGAGATCGACATCTGGTTGTCATTCAGCACCACCAGAAGGTCAGCGTCCGTGTGCGAGGCGTGGTTCAGCGCCTCGAAGGCCATGCCTGCTGTCATCGCGCCGTCGCCGATCACTGCTGCCACGCGCCGGCGCTCATTGCGCGTGCGCGCTGCCAGCGCCATGCCGAGTGCGGCGCTGATGCTGGTGCTGGAGTGGCCCACGCCGAAGGCGTCGTACTCGCTCTCGGCGCGGTTGTTGAAGGCCGCAAGACCGCCGGCCTTGCGCATCGTGAGCATCGCCTCCCGCCTGCCCGTGAGGATCTTGTGCGGGTAGCTCTGGTGGCCCACGTCCCAGAGCACTCGGTCGAAGGGCGTCTCGAAGATGTAGTGCAGCGCGACGGTGAGTTCCACCACGCCGAGCCCTGCGCCGAAGTGCCCGCCCGTCTGGCCCACGCTGTAGAGCAGGTACTCGCGCAGTTCGTCTGCGAGGCGCGGGAGTTCGCCGGGGGAGAGTTCGCGCAGGTCTTCCGGCACGTTCACCGTGTCGAGCAGCGGTGTGACGGGGCGGGTGCGCGGGATCTGGGTGAAGACCTTCATGTGCTGTCTGCCCGGCTCTGTGGCCGTTTTTTCAGGGGAGTTGTCATGATGCCGCAATCATCTGTCACGGGCCACGATGAAGCGGGCGATGTCCGCGAGCGGCTGTGCCCGCTCGCCGAAGGGTGCGAGTGCCTGCACCGAACGTTTGCACAGTGCCTGCGCGTAGTCGGCCGCGGCCCGCTCACCCATCAGGCTGAGGAAGGTGGGTTTGTCGCGCGCCGCGTCGGCGCCCGGCGCTTTGCCGAGTGCGGCGGCGGTGCCGGTGCCGTCCAGGATGTCGTCCTGCACCTGGAAGGCGAGCCCGATGGCGCTGGCGTAGCGGTCCAGCGCATCGAGTGCCTCGGAGTTTGCGCCACCCAGCAACCCGCCCATCCGCACCGCGGCACGGATCAGTGCGCCGGTTTTCAAGGCGTGCATGCGCTCCAGCGCGGGTTGTGCCACTGCCTGCCCGACGCAGGCGAGATCCATCGCCTGACCCCCGACCATGCCGGAGACGCCGCTCGCGCTTGCCAGCGTTGCCAGCAACGCGAGTCGGGTGTCAGCCTGGATCCCGTCTGCCTCGCACAGCATCTCGAAGGCCAGCACCTGCAAGGCATCCCCCGCGAGGATGGCAGTGGCTTCGTCGAAGGCGCGGTGGCAGGTGGGTTTGCCGCGGCGCAGATCGTCGTCGTCCATCGCCGGGAGATCGTCGTGGATCAGCGAATAGGTGTGCACACACTCGATGGCAGCACAGGCGCGATCGACATCCGCTGCGGCGGCATTCGGGCCGCCCACGGCTTCCGCGGCCGCGAGGCACAACACGGGGCGCAGGCGCTTGCCGCCCGCGAGCAGGCTGTAACGCATGGCCTCGACGACGCGGCGCTCGGGCAGGGCAGGATCCGGCGGCGGCAACAGCCGCTCCAGGGCCGCTTCGATGCGGGCGCGGTGGATGTCGAGGGTGGAGGCCGGCGCGTGCATGGGCACTCAGCCCGGGCTGTCGCCGGTGTCGGCGAAGGGGACGAGGCGGGTTGCACCGTCTTGCTGCATCAGTACCTGCACCCGCTGCTGCGCCTCGCCCAGCGCGCGCTGGCACTCCTGCGTCAGCTTTACGCCCTGCTCGAACGCCGAGAGGGATGCCTCGAGGCTGAGATCCCCGTCCTCCATCTTCTCGACCAGCGCCTCGAGCGCGGCCAGCGCCTGCTCGAAATCGGGGGTTTTGGGTGTGTCAGCCACGGCGGCTCCGGCGAGTGTCCTGAAAGTTGGACACTAGCTTGAAGGGTGCTCCAAGGCAATCTGCGCGGCATCCCTGCCGCGCTGGCATGGCGCGTGCATTTTGCGACAAGGCTTTTCCCCGAGACGCGCACGGGAGGCGCAATCCAGCGTGGACCTGACGACCATCACCGGCTTGGCCGGCGCACTGTGCGTGCTGCTGCTCGCCGTTTTCCTTGGCGGGGATCCGGGCCTGTTCCTCGATCTGCCCTCGCTGTTGCTGGTGCTGGGTGGCACCGCTTTCGTGGTCATGGTCAAGTTCGGTGCGCCCCAACTCGCGGGGGCCTCACGCGTGGTGGCACAGGCCTTCCTGTACCGGCCCGAGGACCCGTCCCGCGTCGCCGCGCGGCTGCTGGAGCTTGCCAGCCTGAGCCGTCACGGCGGGCTGCTTGCGCTGAAGAATCAGGCCACGCCCAACCGCTTCATGGCAGAGGGCCTGAAACTCGTGGCAGAAGGACACGCCCCCGAATTGCTCCACCAGACCCTCGAAAAAGATCGCCTGCTCACACTCGAGCGTCACGAATGGGGCCAGCGCATCGTGCTGGCCGTGGCCGAGGCTGCACCCGCCATGGGGCTGGTCGGCACGCTGGTCGGGCTGGTGCAAATGCTGGGAAATCTGGGCGATCCGCGTGCGCTCGGTCCCGGCATGGCCATCGCGCTACTCGCCACCCTGTATGGCGTGCTGATCGCGCATCTGGTCTGTTATCCGCTGGCCGACAAGCTCCGTTTGCGCTCGGCGCAGCAGTCGCTGTTGCAGTCTCTGGTGATCGACGGACTGCTGGCGATACAGGCCGGCCAGAGCCCGCGCATCATGCAGGACGCCCTGCAGCGTTACCTCCCCGAAGCGCAGCGCCGCGCGGCGCCGGCCTGAGGGAGCGGGCATGCAGGCGCTCACGCACGCCGATGCATCCCCCGCCTCGCGGTGGATGCCGACGCTGCTGGCCACCTTGCTGGTGATGCTCTGCTTCACGGTCGTGCTCCTGTCGTTTTCGCGGCCTGATTACCGCCGCTTCGCGCAGGTGGCGGAGGGCCTGGGCGCAGGCTTCGGGCGTGCTGGCGCGCTGGGCGCTGAGCCTGTGCCTCTTGGCAATGCGGTGGTGGCGAGATCGTTTGCCCCTGCGGGCGAGCCGGTGCCGGTGGACTCTCCTTGGCGGGGCAGCGGCCAATTACCGCCGCTCGTCATGCCGCCCGTTGCCGCCCCCGCGGTGCCCGAGGCTCCGCCGCCCGCGCTTGTGGATCCGGTGAAATCCGGTGTGAATGCGTTGATCGCCGGAACCAGGGCCGAAGCCGGGAGGCTTGCCGGGCGTTTCGGCCCCGGTATCGCCCGCGGCGAAATCGAGATCGAAGCCCGTGGCCGTAGCGCCGTCTTGAGGGTGCTCGAGAAGGGCTCCTTTGCGGCGGGGTCGCCGACGCTCACCCCGGCCATGCAGAGCCAACTCGCTGAACTCGGCGCGTTGCTCGCGGCCGAGCCCGGTGAGTTCCTGCTCCGGTCGTATCACGCGGGCGCAACCCCCGGAGCGCCCTCCGACTGGTTCCTCTCGGCTGCCCGTGCCGCGGCCGTGGCCGAGGCGCTGCAGGCGCGTGCGCCGGTGATCGCCGAGCGGCTGACGGTGCTCGCCTACGGCGCGACACGGCCACCGGCGGATGCGCGCGTACGCACCGGGCGGGTGAACCGCATCGACATCGTCATTACCCGGACCTTGACGCCGGAGCTGCGCGTGGCGCTCGATGCCCTGCGCAACCACACACCGCAGTCCGCGGCGACCTTCGAGGCGCTGCTGGATCCGCAGGCCACCGAGGTGCCCTGAGATGCCCGACATACCACGGCGCTTCGCGCCGGCGCAGAGCGCTCAGGACCGGCGACGTTTCTTCCGCCTCGATGACCAGCTGCAGATGAGCTTGCGGCGTGCCTCCGCAGAGGAGCAAAGCGGTGCGCGTGCGCGTGGCTCTGATGTGATGGCAGATGTCGATCGACGCCTCGGCGTGCTGATCGCCTCGGCCCGCGTGCAGGCGCCGGCTGTCGCCGAGCTCGCCGAGTTGCTGAACCGCAAGCTCGACCACGTGATACAGACACTGGAGCTGAACGAGGAGCTCGCGCAGCGTGCGAGCTTCCGGGAGTACGCGGTGAATCTGAGCGCCTGCGGCATGGCGCTCTCCTGCGGCGAGCGTTTCGAGCCCGGCGAGCGGCTGCTGGTCGAGATTCTCTTTCCCCCGAACGCCACTCGCCTCGCACTGCAGGCGCGTGCCGTGAAGATCACGCCGCGGCCGGATGGCGGCTACGATCTCAAGGCGGATTTCGCGGCCATCCCGGCCGAAGACCAGGAATTCCTGATCCAGTACATCATGCGCAGGCAAAGCCAGCTCCTGCAGCAGATGCGCGAGGAGCGCGAGTTGCGCCCGGGTGCGTTCGCGGCGGCAACCAGAGACGCTGCCGGCGACTGAGCGCCGTGGCCCGCGCAGGCGTTACACTCCGCGCTCCCCACGCGAAGAGATGCTGACGATGCGCTACGGAATCTGCCTGCCCTACATGGAGCGCGACTACGACCGCGCCACGATCCTGCAATGGTGCCGCGCCATCGACGCCGGCCCCTTCCACAGCCTCTCCTGCGGTGAACGCATCACCGGCTACACCTTCGACATGCGCGTGCTGCTGGCCGCCGCTGCTGCGGTCACCGAGCGCGTGCGCATCGTGCCCTCGCTCTACGTGCTGCCCATGCACTCTGCGGTGTGGGCCGCGAAAGAAATCGCGACTCTGGACCAGCTCTCTGGCGGGCGCGTTACCGTCACCGTTGGCGTGGGCGGCCGTGAGAAGGACTACCAGGCCGTGGGTGCCTCTTTCGCCAAGCGTCACCAGCGCATGGACGATCAGGTCGCCGAGATGCGCCGCATCTGGGCCGGCGAGCCGCCTTTCGAGGGCGCAGACCCTGTGGGCCCCGATCCCGTGCAGGCTGGCGGACCGCCGATCCTCGTGGGGGCGATGGGCCCCAAAAGCATGCAGCGTGCCTCGCGCTGGGCGCAGGGCATCTACTCCTTCGCCCTGAATGGCGAGGCGAACGAGATCCGCCACATGCAGGACATGGCCGATCGCGCCTGGGAAGAGGCCGGTCGAACCGACAAGCCCTATCGCATGGCCGGCTTCTGGTGCTCGCTTGCCGATGACGGCGAGTCGCGCCTGAAGAGCTACGTCTACGACTATCTCAAGATCGCCGGCGAAGACATGGCGCGCGCGGTGTCGGGCATGATGAACCGCCACAC
>CAIXOY010000295.1 GCA_903921135.1 uncultured Gammaproteobacteria bacterium | reverse complement strand
GACCATCCCGGTGCTGGTGGATGTGATCACGCCGGGCGACTCCCCGCTCGCAGGCCTGTCGCGCCTCAGCGCGGACCAGCGCGCAGCGCTGTCGGCCGACGCGCGCTTCATCGTGGACGAGTTGCTGGACGATTGCCTGCCAACCCTCGAGGCGCGACTGCGCGAACGCCTCGAGCAACGGATTGCCGCACTGCTCGGCGAGTGAGCCCACGCGGTTGCCCCTCCCGAAAGCACGACGGTATCCTCCCGCTCTTTCCGATCCCACACGAGTTCCCATGGAAAAGACCTACAGGCCCGAGGACATCGAGCGGCGCTGGTACGACGCGTGGGAGAGCCATGGCTATTTCCGCCCCTCGGGCAGCGGTGAGCCCTACTGCATCGTGATTCCGCCGCCGAACGTCACGGGCAGCCTGCACATGGGGCACGCCTTCCAGCAGACGATCATGGACGCGCTGATCCGCTATCACCGCATGTGCGGGCACGACACGCTCTGGCAGGGCGGCACGGATCACGCAGGCATCGCCACGCAGATGGTGGTGGAGCGCCTGCTCGCCGCCGAAGGCACCGATCGTCACACGCTGGGTCGCGAGGCCTTCCTCGAGCGCGTCTGGCAGTGGAAGGAGCACTCCGGCGGCACCATCACGCGACAGCAGCGACGGCTGGGCAATTCGGTCGACTGGTCACGCGAGCGCTTCACCATGGACCGGGAGCTCTCGGAGGCCGTGCGCGAAGTCTTCGTGCGCCTGCACGAAGAAGGGCTCCTCTACCGCGGCAAGCGGCTGGTGAACTGGGACCCGAAACTGCACACGGCCATTTCCGATCTGGAGGTGGTGCAGGAAGAGGAAGACGGCCATCTGTGGCACCTCCGCTATCCCCTGTCGGACGGCAGTGGTCATCTCGTGGTGGCCACCACCCGCCCCGAGACCATGCTGGGCGATGTCGCAGTCGCCGTGAACCCCGAGGACGAGCGTTACCGTCATCTGGTGGGCAAAACCGTACGCCTGCCGCTCGCGGAGCGTGAGATCCCGGTGATCGCCGACGACTACGTCGATCCGGCCTTCGGCACGGGCTGCGTGAAGATCACGCCCGCGCACGACTTCAACGACTACGCCATCGGCCAGCGCCACAGCCTGCCGATGATCAACATCCTCACGCCCGACGCGATGCTGAATGACGCAGTGCCCGAGGCCTATCGCGGGCTGGAGCGCTTCGAGGCGCGCAAGCGCGTGGTGGCGGACCTCGAATCCGCAGGGCTGCTGGATCGCATCGAGAAACACAAGCTGAAAGTGCCGCGAGGGGATCGGAGCGGCGTGGTGATCGAGCCCTATCTCACGGACCAGTGGTTCGTGCGCGCCGCACCTCTAGCCGAACCGGCCATCCGCGCCGTGGAAGAGGGCCGCATCAATTTCGTGCCCAAGCAGTGGGAGAACACCTACTTCGCGTGGATGCGTGACATCCAGGACTGGTGCATCTCGCGGCAACTCTGGTGGGGGCACCAGATCCCGGCGTGGTACGACGACGCGGGCAATGTCTACGTGGGCCGGAGCGAGGCCGAGGTGCGCGAGCGCCACGCGTTGGCCGATACGCCCTTGCGCCAGGACGAAGACGTGCTGGACACGTGGTTTTCCTCGGCGTTGTGGACATTCTCGACGCTCGGCTGGCCCAGGGAGACGCCGGAGCTCGCGCGCTTCCATCCCACGGATGTGCTGGTCACCGGTTTCGACATCATTTTCTTCTGGGTCGCGCGGATGGCGATGATGACCCTGAAGTTCATGGACGAGGTGCCCTTCCGTACCGTCTACGTCACGGGCCTGATCCGCGACGAGCACGGGCAGAAGATGTCGAAGTCCAAGGGCAACGTGATCGACCCCATCGATCTGATCGACGGTATCGGTGTCGATGATCTCGTGGCCAAGCGCACGGCCGGCATGATGCAGCCGCAGTTGGCGCAGAAAATCGCCTCGGCCACGCGCAAGGAATACCCGCAGGGCATTGCCGCTCACGGCACCGATGCGCTGCGCTTCACGCTCTGCGCGCTCGCCTCCACCGGACGCGACATCAAGTTCGACATGGGCCGTCTGGACGGCTACCGCAACTTCTGCAACAAGCTCTGGAACGCCACGCGCTACGTGCTGATGCAGACCGAAGGAAAGGACTGCGCCGGCACGCCGGGCGCGGGTTCCGTCGCCAGCCGCTGGATCCTGTCGCGTCTGCAGCACGCCACCACCGAGGTGCACCGGGCACTTGGCGGCTACCGTTTCGATCTGGCGGTGCAGGCCATCTACGAGTTCGCGTGGCACGACTACTGCGACTGGTACCTGGAATTCAGCAAGCCTCTGCTCGCGCAGGACGAGGCCACAGCACGCGACACCCGCGCGACACTGCTCGCCGTGCTGGAGCAACTGATGCGTCTTGCGCACCCGTTCATTCCCTTCCTGACAGAAGAGATCTGGCAGCGTGTTGCCCCGCTAGCGGGTGCAGGCGGCGACACCGTGATGCTGGCAGCCTTCCCGCACGCGGACGAGGCGCACATCGATGCAGCCGCGGAATCCGATGTCACCTGGCTGCAGCAGGCCATCATTGCGGTGCGCAACATCCGCGGCGAACTGGGCATACCGCCGGGTCGGAAGCTCGTGCTGATGCTCCGCAACGCGGGCGATGAGGAACGTCGCCGGGTGGCCGAGCATGGCTTGTTGTTGTCGACGATGGCCAAGCTGGAATCCGTCACCGTACTGGACACAGCCGAGGCACCCGCCTCCGCCACGCAGGTGATCGGGCAGACGGAGTTGCTCGTGCCTCTCGCCGGCCTGATCGACGTCGATGCCGAATGCGCACGTCTGGAACGCGAGGAAGAAAAGCTCGGCAAGGAGATCGACAAACTCGAACTCAGGCTCGGCAACCCCGGATTCGTGGACAAGGCACCTGCGGACGTCGTGGCGCGCGAACGGGCCCGCCTGGCCGAACTGAAAGGCGCGCGTGAGGCGCTGACACGGCAGCGCGAGGGAATGCGCGCTGCCTTGTAAAAAGCTGGAACGCATACCAGAATGCTTTGACATGCCGTTCGAGGGCGGCATGCAGCTTCAGCACTAAAATTACCCATACTGGAGAAGACCATGCAGTTCAAACCCGGCAATTCCGCACGTTCCCTGCTCGCACTCGCGGTGGCGACAGGCATCGCCACCGTCGCGCACGCGCAGGACGGGGCGCCCTCCGCCCAGGGGCTCGAGGAAGTGATCGTCACCGCGGAGCGCCGCGAGGCCTCCCTGCAGGACACCCCCATCTCGGTGCTCGCCTTCGGCACCGCCGATCTCGAGAAGTTCGGCGTCGATGATCTGGGCGACATCCAGCACAGCGTCCCGAACCTTTACATGCGCCAGTTCCCCAACAGCCAGGGGTCGCTGCGTACCTATATGCGTGGCGTCGGCAACAATGACGTGGGCATGTCCACCGACCCGAGCGTCGCGGTCTATGTCGACGGCATCTACGTGGCGCGCTCCATCGGCCTTGGCAACGAAGTCGCCAGCCTCGAGCGCATCGAAGTGCTGCGCGGCCCGCAAGGGAGCCTCTACGGCCGCAACACCATCGGCGGCGCGATCAACATGGTCACCGCCAAGCCCAAGGGAGAGTTCGGCTTCAAGGGCAACCTGAGCGCAGGCGACCGCAACTACACCCGCGGCCGGGTCGAGATCGACACCCCGCGCGCCGGCGGTGTGGCAGCCAAAGTGAGCCTGCTCAAGTCGAAGAAAGACGGCTGGGTCACGAACCAGGGCTCCGGCCCCAACTTCGGTGACAACGACAGCTTCGGCGGCCGCCTCGCCATCAACTGGCAGCCCTCCGACAGCGTCAATGTCGATTACGCCTACGACCAATCCGACGTGGACTCGGGCACCATCTATTACCAGAACATCGGCCCCTCGCTGTTCGGCTTCAGCCAGGTTCCCTTCCAGAAAGACCGCCTCGACAACGTCCGCCCGCGGGTACCCGTCGAGGAAAGCAACATCAAGATCAAGGGCCACTCGCTGACGGCGACCTGGGAGATCTGCGACAACCTCTCGATCAAGTCCCTCACCGGCTACCGCGAGCTCGAGCAAAGCATCTACCAGGACTATGGCGCGAACCGCTTCACCACCCGCCTCTTCGCAAACGCCCCCTTCGACAACGAGCAGGATCAGTTCTCCCAGGAACTGCAGGTGCTGGGCAGCGTGCTGGACGGTGGGCTGGAGTACGTGCTGGGCGCGTACTACTTCGAGGAAGAGGGTGACGAGGACACGATCGACTACATCACCCTGCCGCTCGGGTTCCTGCCACCCTTCCCGCCGATCTACGATCAGCTGCTGGAAATCGAACTCCCGAACCGCATCAGCACGGCGAAGAACGAAGCGCGCGCCATCTACGGCCACTTCACCTGGACGCCCGCGGCGATGGACCAGCTCCACCTCACGCTCGGCCTGCGCTACAGCGAAGACGACCGCGAGATCGAGACACAGGCACTGGCCAGCGGCTTCCAGTTCTTCTCTTCCAGCGCCGACGACTCCTGGGACAACACCAGCGTCGACCTGACCGCAGCCTATGACCTGACCGAAGACGTCAACGTCTACGCGAAGTACGTCGAAGGCTACAAGACGGGCGGCTTCAACATCCGCGGCACCAACCAGACGTCCACCACCACGCCGCTCGGCGAGGAAACGGTGACCACCATCGAGGCAGGCATCAAGGCCCAGTTCCTCGACAACCGGGTGCGCCTGAACGCCGCCGTCTTCAGCTCCGACTACCAGGACATCCAGTTGTCCTTCGCGGTCCTGAACGACCCGACGAACGTGGTGCTTTACAACGCCGGCCAGGCCGACATCAAGGGTCTGGAACTCGACCTGACGACGCTGATCACCGACAGCCTCAAGCTCACGCTGGGCTACGGCTATCTTGATACCTCGGTGGATCCGGTCGACGACCCGCAGACCCCTGCCGTCGAGCAGAACAAGGTCGTGCTGCCCTCGGCACCGGAGAACTCCTTCACCGCAGACCTCGACTACACATTCCCCTCCTTCGGCTATGGCGAGCTGACGCTGAACGTCAACTACTCCAAGGTCGACGATGCGGAGTTCGTGTCCTTCGTGCGTCGGGGCTACAACATCCCGGGCTACGATCTGTGGAATGCCCGCCTCACCCTCGGCGAAATCGCCATGGGTAACGGCACGGCCTCCGTGGCAGTCTGGGGCAAGAACCTCGGCGACGAGGAATACGTCCTCGACGGTATCGAAGGCTTCCCCTGGTCCCCGATGGTTGCCCCCTACGGCGAAGGCCGCACTTGGGGCGTGGACTTCAGCTACGAGTACTGATCCCTCAGGCCACCCGGTTGGCTGACTGGCCGCCACGGAAGGCGGCAATGACCTCCACCATCTGATCCACGAGGCGCTGGCGGGCCGCACGGCCCGCCCACGCCACGTGTGGTGTCACCAACAAACTGTCCAATCTCGCCGCTGCACCCAGCAGGGCTGAATCCGCCATCGGCGGCTCGGTCTCGAGCGTATCGAGTGCGGCACCTCCCAGATGAGCGCTCTCCAGCGCATCGATCAGCGCAGCCTCATCGACCAAGCCGCCCCGTGCGGTGTTGACCAGCAACGCCCCCCGCGGCATCAGCCTGAGCTCACGCGCTCCTATCAGCCCGCGCGTCTGCGGTGTGAGCGGACAATGCAGGCTGATAACCGGGGAACTCGCGAGCACCTCGTCGAGCGGCAGCCGTGGCCAGGGCACGGGGGAATGTTCGCGCCCGGGGAGCGCCGCGGTGACCACCTCCATGCCGAGAGCGTCGCAACGTCTGGCCACCGCACTCCCCAGCTCCCCGCAACCGATCACGCCCAGACGCCGCCCGGACAGCTCCAGAATCTGCCGGCCGTGCAGGCAGAAGAAAGGGCTGCGGCTCCAGCTTCCGTCGAGCACCGCGGAGCGGTAAGGCAGCAGTCCGCGGGCGAGCGCCAGTATCAGCAGGAGCGTGTGCTCTGCCACCGAATCGACCGCATAGCCGCGCACATTGCACACCTGTACGCCGCTCTCGCGGGCAGCGTCGAGGTCGATGTTGTTGGTGCCGGTCGCCATCACGACCACGAGGCGCAGCGCGCCCGCTGCGGCGAAGGCCGCACGGTCCAGCACCACCTTGTTGCTGAGCACCACTTGCGCATCCCTTATGCGGCTCTGCACTTCTGACGAGGCGGTAGAGCCGTACATGCTCCACTCGGGCAGCGCCGCCTGCAGGCGCGAGAGATCGAGATCTCCCGGGTGCAGGCTGTCCAGATCCAGTACCACTCCCCGCATCATGGCCTCCGGTAAGTCATGGCTGATCCCAAGCTTGACCCATATCATGGTGCCCGCAGCCCAGCCTGCGGAAAATTCGCAGCGCACGCCGGCCGTCAGGCCACTCATCCGGGGACACACCATGAGCGAACACGCCAGCACCGAGCATCCGGTCTACAACTACGCCGTGGTCCGGCAGTTCACGATCATGACGGTGGTCTGGGGCATCGTGGGCATGCTGGTCGGGGTACTGATTGCCGCCCAGCTCGCCTTCCCCGAACTGAACGTCAGCATCGGCGAGTTGCACCTGCACTTCGGCCGCCTGCGTCCGCTGCACACCAACGCCGTGATCTTTGCCTTTGGCGGATGTGCACTGTTTGCGTCATCGCTATACGTGGTGCAGAGGACCTGCCAGACGCGGCTCCTGTCCGACAGTCTCGCCTCTTTCGTCTTCTGGGGCTGGCAGCTGGTGATCCTGCTCGCGGCCGTCTCGCTGCCCATGGGCTACACCAGCGGCAAGGAATACGCCGAGCTCGAGTGGCCCATCGACATCCTGATCGCGGTGGTCTGGGTGGCTTACGCGGTGCTCTTCTTCGGCACGATCATGAAGCGGCGTACCTCGCACATCTACGTCGCGAACTGGTTCTTCGGGGCCTTCATCATCACGGTGGCGGTGCTGCACATCGTGAACAGCCTGGCGCTGCCGGTATCCGCCACCAAGTCCTACTCGATCTACGCGGGCGCCATCGATGCCATGGTGCAGTGGTGGTACGGACACAATGCGGTGGGTTTCTTCCTCACCGCCGGCTTCCTGGGAATCATGTACTACTTCGTGCCCAAGCAAGCCGAGCGCCCGGTCTATTCCTACCGGCTCTCGATCGTGCACTTCTGGGCGCTGATCGCGGTGTACATGTGGGCGGGTCCGCACCACCTGCACTACTCGGCGCTGCCCGACTGGGCGCAAAGCCTCGGCATGGTGATGTCGCTGGTGCTGCTCGCGCCGAGCTGGGGCGGGATGATCAACGGGATCATGACCCTCTCGGGTGCCTGGCACAAACTGCGCTCGGACCCGACGCTGCGCTTCCTCGTGGTCTCGCTGTCGTTCTACGGCATGTCGACCTTCGAGGGTCCGATGATGTCGATCAAGACCGTGAACGCGCTCTCCCACAACACCGACTGGACCATCGGACACGTGCATTCGGGCGCGCTTGGCTGGGTGGCGATGGTGTCGATCGGGGCGATGTACCACCTGATCCCTGTGCTCTGGAACCGTCGCCAGATGTTCAGTGTGCCGGCCATCAACCTGCACTTCTGGCTCTCGACCATCGGCACCGTGCTCTACATCGCCTCGATGTGGGTGAACGGCATCATGCAGGGCCTGATGTGGCGGGCCTACAACAACGACGGCACGCTCACCTACAGCTTCGTCGAATCCGTGCAGGCCAGTTACCCGGGCTACATCGTGCGCCTGCTGGGCGGCGGGCTGTTCTTCGCCGGCATGCTGGTGATGGCATGGAACACATGGAAAACCGTTTCGCCCGGAGCGGCACCCGAGCGGGCGCTGCAAACGCAGCCGGCCTGAGGAGCACACGCCATGCGCCACGAGAAAATCGAGAAAAACCTCGGCCTGATGATCGTCCTGATCGTGGTCGCCATCAGCTTCGGCGGTCTGGTCGAGATCGTACCGCTGTTCTTCCAGCAGCAGACCACGCAGCCGGTCGAGGGACTCAAGCCGCTCACTGCGCTGCAACTCGAGGGCCGCGACATCTACATCCGCGAGGGCTGCAACGTCTGCCACACGCAGATGGTGCGACCGCTGCGCGCCGAGACCGAGCGCTACGGGCACTACTCGGTGGCCGGCGAGTTCGTCTACGACCACCCCTTCCTCTGGGGCTCCAAGCGCACCGGGCCCGATCTGGCGCGGGTCGGCCGCCGCTACAGCGACGACTGGCATCGTGCGCACCTCATGAACCCGCGCGACGTGGTTCCCGAATCGAACATGCCCGCCTTCGCCTGGCTCTTCGAGAACACGCTGGACGCTGAAGGCACGGCCGCAAAGATGCGTGCCCTGCGTGCGCTCGGCGTGCCCTACACCGATGGCGATATCGCGGCTGCAAGAATGGACGTGGCGGGCAAATCGGAAGCCGAAGCGGTCATCGCCTACCTGCAGCAGCTCGGCACACTGCTGAAGCGCGAACGCTGAGAACCGACATGACTCAGGGTGACTGGATGGGAATCGCCACGCTGCTCGCCTTCCTGGCGCTCTGCGGCATCGGCGTGTGGACCTTCAGCGCGAGCCGCAAGGCGCGTTTCGAGGAAGCGGCGCAACTGCCCTTTGCCGACGAGCCAGAGCACTCGCCACAGCGGGAGAACGACAGATGAGCAGCAACTGGAGCATTTACATCATCGCGCTCACCGCGCTCATGATCGTGGGCAGCTTCCTGCTCCTCTTCGGCAACCGTACGCGTCCGGCCGACAGTGAGGCCAAGACCGGTCATGTCTACGACGGCATCGAGGAGTACGACAACCCGCTCCCGGCATGGTGGCTTTACCTCTT
>CAIXOY010000294.1 GCA_903921135.1 uncultured Gammaproteobacteria bacterium | reverse complement strand
GGACATGGTGTTCGGGCGCGCGGGCGGCCTCAGCGATCCTTGAGGAAGGGTATTGCCGCGCGCGTGCTGTCGAGTTCGCTGCGTGAGAGCGTGACGGGCAGCACGGCTTCCTGACCGGCAGGGCAGGCGGTCTCGTTGCCCAGCAGGTCGATGCAGGCCGAGTCCCCGGAGTAGACCAGGCCTTTGCCGTCTTCGCCCACGCGGTTCACACCGATCACGTAGCACTGGTTCTCGATGGCGCGTGCGCGGAGCAGCGTCTGCCAGTGCAGGCTCCGGCGCTGGGGCCAGTTCGCCACATAGAGGATCGCGTCGTAGGCAGGCCCGCCATCGGCTTCCAGACGGTTGCGCACTATCTCCGGGAAACGCAGGTCGTAGCAGATCTGCAACTGCAGTTTCCAGCCGCGGAAATCCACGATCACTTCCTGCGTGCCCGCTGTGTAGGTGCGATCCTCGCCCGCCAGCGTGAAGCATTTGCGCTTGTCGTAGGTGTGCACGGTGCCGTCGGGCTGCACGAAAACGCCGCGGTTCAGGTAGCGGCCGTTCTCGATGGCGATCAGCGAGGTGTAGAACGCGCAGTTGCGCGCGGCGGCCTGCTCTTTGAGCCATGCGATGCCCGGGCCGTTGGTGTCTTCAGCGAATTCCTCGGCGCTCATCGAGAAGCCGGTGTGGAACATCTCGGGGAGCACGATCAGGTCGGCGTCCCCCATGTCTGCGAGCAGTTCCTCGTAATGGCGGAGGTTGGCGGACTTGTCTTCCCAGATCTGGTTGGCCTGGACGAGGACGGTGCGCAGGTCGGACATGGCGATTCTCTTCGCAGCGGGCGTTGAGTCCTATTGAACGATGCGTCTTGCCGGGTGCGCAACGGCAACCGGCGGCCGACCGGCGGCCGAGTTGACACTCCAACAGTCGCGTTGATAGGATCGATTCAAATCAACACATCCGTGGAATGGCGCGCGCGCCGCACCCGGCTCCCCGAGAACTGAACCATGAGGCTCCCTGCCGTCGCTTCGGCGTTCCTGATCCTGTTGTCCCTGTTCTCGTCCGCAACGTCGGCTCTCCTCGTGTCGGGGAAGGTGGCCGAGGCGGGCGGGCGGGCATTGCCGCATGTGCGCGTCCGCATCAGCGGTGATGGCATGGTCCCGTACTCCACCTCCGTGTTTTCCGCGGCAGACGGCAGTTTCTCGGCAACGGTGAATGCACCGGGCATGGACGGGCTCGTCATCGAAGCCTTCCGCATCGGTTGGCAGGAAGGCTCTCGCAAGCTGGAGGCCACCGCCGCCGGCGCCACACTCTCTGTGGTGATGAAGAGGATCGGCAACACCGCGGAGCAGGTGCCGCCCTCGGCCTGGCTGCAGGGAGACACCGACTCGCTTGCCTACCACATGAGCACGCTGCACTGCTCGAACTGTCATCAGTTGGGCGCAGAGCGTGTCCGCAAGTTCGCCGCGAAGATGAAAGACCTGCCGGTGGAGCGGCGCACCGAGGCCTGGCTCGATCGCGCGGTAAAGGATCTGGCGTACGACGGCCGCCGCAGCAAGGCGATGCAGAAGGGCCCCGATCCCGTGCACCCGCGCATCGAGGCCTGGAAAAGCGCTGTGCAGTACATGCGCTGGGTGACGCTTCGCCTCGGTGAAAAGCAGGAGTTGCGTTGGGGCCTGGAAGAGGGCAGCCCCGCCTACAACGCGCTGCTGCAACCTGATACCAGCCTGTTCTCGCCGCGTGACATGGAAGTGATCATCCCTGATCTCGCGAAGAACTTCCCCGTCGACTCCTCGGTGGTGAAGGGCTATGACGATCTCGAGCGTCTCGGTGCCTACGGCCCCACCGCGGCTACCACGGTGCAGGAATATGTGCTTCCCACCTTCGGCTGGACGCGCGAGATCGCCATTGCACCGGGCTCGGACAGGGTGTGGTTCATCGAAACCGACAAGGATCGCGTGGGCGGGTTGAATCCCGTCGATGGATCGGTGGAGTGGCACGATGTTCCAGGGGAGGGCTCGCAGGGCCCGCACACCATGAACTCCGACGCCGAGGGCAATCTCTGGATCGCGCTCGAGAACAGCTTCCACATCGGGCGGTTCAACACGCGCACTCACGAGTGGCGACGTTACGCGCCGCCCCCGGGGAAGACGTTCGGCGTGACCCACGACTTCGCCTACAACTCCGACCGGCACGTGCAGCCCGACGCCGACCGGCGCATCTACATCACCGACATGGGCATGAACGAGCTCTGGGGCATCAACGTCGACACGGGTGATATCCAGACGCACCGTATGCCGCTCTCGGGCGGGGAATCCCATTTCCATTCGCTGCTCTACGGCGCGGCCTTTGACGCGCCCCGCAACCGTGTGTGGTGGGCGCAGCTCTACGGCTTCGTCGGCAGCTTCGATGCCACGGCGAACGTGCCCGAACGCATCGTGCCTTTCGAGCGGGGCAGTGGTCCGCGCCGGCTCGCCATCCAGGATGACGGCATCCTGTGGATTCCGCTCTTCGGCGCAGGGCAACTGGTCAAGTTCGATTCCCTGAGCGGCGTCGAGGTCGAGCGCTACAGCATCCCGGATCCGGGTGCGGCTCCCTATGGCGTCACGCTGGACAAGAAGCGCAACGCCATCTGGGCGGCCACCTCGAACTCGGATCGCATCTACCGATTCGACATCGCCTCGGAGACCTGGAGCCACTACCCGTTGCCGCGGCGCGAGAGTTTCATCCGGATGATCGAGCTCGACCCCGTGACTGGCGATGTCTGGACCACCTACGCCAACCTGCCTGTGGGCAAGCGTGACCCCGCGGTGTGGGGTACCGAGAGCGCGAACAACATGCTGGTGCGGCTGCATCCGGGCGACTGATCCGGCGCACCGCCGGTGCGCAAGTGTTTCAACCAACGAGCGGAGCGAACAGGACATGAGCGGC
>CAIXOY010000293.1 GCA_903921135.1 uncultured Gammaproteobacteria bacterium | reverse complement strand
CGGTGACAGACGCGGAGGTCGATGCGTTCATCGCCGCGGCAGCGGCACGCTCTGCCCCTGCGCCGGCGGCTCCTGCTGCGGCGGCAGCACGCGCTGCGCCCGAGGCCGCAGCCGTGGCAGCGGCTGCTGCAGCACCCGCCGTCACAGGCGCAAACACACGCATCACCCCTGCCCTGCGCAGGAAGGCCGAGCGGCTGGGCATCGACGTCAGGACGATTCCGGCCACCGGGCTCTACAGCAGGATCCTGCGCGATGACATCGAGCGGGCCGCGGCACAGCGCGCAGGCTCGGGCGCCGTACGCAATCTCTCGGGCGCGCAGAAGGTCATCGCCGAGCGCATGGTGATGGCGAAGCAGACGATCCCGCACTTCCACCTGCACCGCGATTGCCCGATGGACCAGGCGCTCGCTGCGCTGGCGCGGCATCGGCAAGCGGGCTTGTCGACGCTCACCATCAACCATTTGTTGCTGAACGCTGTGGCGCAGGCGCTGGGCAAACACCCTGCACTCAACGTGAACGTGCGCGGCGGCAGCGTCGAGACGCTCAACACGATCGACGTGGCGCTGGCGGTGGATACCGGCGAGACCCTGCTCACGCCCGTGATACGCGATATCGGCGAAGCCACGCTTGCGCAGATTGCTGAGGCGGCAGGCAGCGCGGTGGAGCGTTGCAAAAAAGGCGGCATCTCCTCAGCAGACCTGCAGGGCGGAGCCGTCACCGTCTCGAACCTGGGCATGCTGGGCGTCACCAGCTTCACGGCCATCATCAACCCGCCGCAGGTGATGATCCTTGCCGTTGGCGGTTTGCAGGAGCGCCTGGTGATGCGCGATGGCTCGCCGGCCGTGGAACGCTTCTGCGCGCTGACGCTGGGCTGCGATCACCGCGTCATCAACGGCGCGGCAGGCGCACGCTTCCTCGCCGACGTCTGCGCCGCCCTCACCTGACACCACCGTAGGAGCGGGCCATGCCCGCGACCCCACCTCCGTCCTTCGGCTTGAACATTGCCGCATTGAGGATCGAATAAAGGTGCACGATCCAGCCGAGCAAGAAGACCCACAGCACGGCCGCCAGCACGAACTGCACGATCGCGGCAAGCAACCGCCCCTGCAGTAACTGCCCCAACCCCGGGATGAACAGGCTGGCGAGGGCCGAGATGACGTTTCCTGCGGATCCTTGACCTGGCACTGCGGTGTCTCCGTGAGCGGGCTTGCGGGAGTCTAGCGTTTTCTCCTGCGTTCGGAATCACACGTCGGCTGCAGCAGCAAGCGTATAGAGGCCATGCCCGCGACAGGCGACTGCCGATAATCCAAGGCTGTTGTCGCGCGCATGGCGCGCTCCCACAAGAGATATCGCGTATCGGGCCATTGACGATGTACTGCCGACGTATATACGTTGTCACCACGCTACGACAAGAGGTGAAGCATGGCCAAAGAGTCGGTGTTCACGATGAAACTCGAGGCCGAACTTCGAGACGCCTTCATGGCCGAAGCTGAGGCGAGCCACAGGCCTGCATCGCAGGTGGTGCGTGAGCTCATGCGCGACTATGTACAGCGGCAGCGCGAGGCGCGCGAGTACGACGGGTTCCTTCGTAACAAGATCGCCGAGGCCCGGTCGCAGGTCGCAGCCGGGCACTACGCGAGCGCCGAAGATGTGGAGGCGCGTTTCACCGCCATCAAATCCCAGCTCAATGCGACCTCAGACGAACCTGCCACGTGAGGTTGTTGTGGGCTTCCGCTGCCGAGCGCGACCGACTGCTCATCTTCGAGCACATCGCCCGTGACAACCCTGCAGCCGCAGTCCGTGTGGACGACGCCATCGCGGCGGCGGCCGCCACCCTGCGCGAACACCCTCGCGCGGGGAAAGCGGGCCTGATCGCGGGTACGCGCGAACTCATTCCTGTCGAACATTACCGGCTGGTCTACGAAGTGACGGCAGACGCCGTGCTGATTCTGGCGGTGGTACACACCGCGCGCATGTGGCCACCCTCTGGCCACAACCCCCATTTCTGATTAACGTGCGCGTTCCCGCCTCACGGTGAATCGCGTGCGACCTTACCTTCTCGCCATCGGCCTTCTGCTCGCGCTTGCCGGCGCTATCGGGGGCTACCAGTACCTGCGGTTCGCCAAGCTGGCGGCCATGGATTTTTCGCCGCCGCCGGTAACGGTAGACGTGGCCGCTGCCACCACCGAGGAGCGCGTGAGCAGCCTGTCCTCGGTGGGCTCGCTGAAGGCCGTGCGTGGCGTGAACCTCACCGCGGAAACCAGCGGCCAGATCACGAGCATCAGTTTCGATTCCGGCCAGCGCGTCGAAGCAGGCCAGGTGCTGCTGGTGCTGAACGACGAGGTCGAGCAGGCCGCGCGCAAGCGCCAACTCGCCACTCTCGAACTGGCGAGCGTGATCTTCAAACGCGACCAGCGCCTGATCGGCCAGAAGTCCATTTCGCAATCGCAGTTCGACACCACACGCGCGGATCTTGCCCGTGCGCAGGCAGAGCTCTCGGAAACCGAGGCCCGCATCCGCAACAAGCGCATCCATGCGCCCTTCGGTGGCACGGTGGGCATACGCCACGTGGACCTCGGCGATTATGTCGAGCCGGGGGATCTGATCGCCTCGCTGCAGGATGGCGCCGAGCTCGATGTGGATTTCACGCTGCCCGCGCGCTTTGTGCCGCAGCTGCACCCGGGGCAACCTGTGGGGATACAGGTCGATGCCTTCCCGGGCAAAACCTTCGCCGCCGCGCTGCAGGCGATCGACAGCGCCGTGGATGCAGGTACGCGCAACATCCTGCTGCGCGCGCGGCTGCAGCAGCACGAGGGCCTGCTGCCGGGCATGTTCGCCACGATCCGGCTCGATCTGGGGCAAAAGGAAACCGTTGTCGTGGTGCCCGAGAGCGCCCTCACCTACTCCCTGCAGGGTGACACGGTCTATGTGCTCGAAGACGCCAGCGGCGGCGGCCTCACCGCCAACGCTCGCATCGTCAAACCCGGCGACACCGTCGAGGGCCGCATCGCCATCCTGAGCGGCCTCAAGGCCGGCGAGCGGGTGGTGACCTCAGGGCAGAACAAGCTCTTCCGTGGCGTGAAAGTGCTGACTGGCACGGCGCCCTGACCGGCATGCAGTTCACCGACATCTTCATCCGCAGGCCGGTACTCGCCATCGTCGTGAGCTGCCTGCTGTTGATGCTTGGGCTGCAGGCGGGCAACCAGCTGCAGCTGCGCCAGTTCCCCGACGTCGAGAAAAGCCTGGTGGTGGTGCAAACCGCCTACCCCGGTGCCAGTGCGCGCACCGTGCAGGGCTTCGTGACCGAGCCGCTGCAGCGTCGCATCGCAGCGGCCGAGGGCGTGGACTACATGACCTCGCGCAGCGACCCGGGCTCCTCGCGCATCGAGGTGCACGCGCGCCTCGGCGAAGACGCCGATGCGCTGATGACCGGCATCATCGCCAAGATCAACGAGGCCCGCTTCGAGCTCCCCCGTGAGGCCGAAGACCCGGTGGTGACGAACTCGCTGGGCGATGACGCGATGATGTACATCGCTTTCCTGAGCGAGCAGATGTCGCTCGAGCAGATCGCTGATTACGTCACCCGCAGCGTGCAGCCGGAGCTGAGCACCATCGAAGGCGTGGGCGAGGCCAGGGCCTATGGCCGCCACGGTTTTGCGATGCGCGTGTGGCTCGATCCGGACCGCATGGCCGCGCACGCCGTTACCGCCACCGATGTGAACACCGCCATCCGCGCGCAGAACTACATCTCTGCCGCCGGCAGCACGCGCGGGGAAATGGTGCGCACCAGCGTGGACGCCGAGACCGACGTGCAGACGCCCGAGGGCTTCAGCGACATCGTGGTGCGGCAGGAAGGCGAGCGCCGCGTGCGCCTGGGCGATGTGGCGGAGCTCGCGCTCTCGAGCGAAGACGACGAGTTCCTTGCGTTCTCGAGCGGGCGCGGCACCGTGTACATGTCGATCACGCCCGCGCCGGGCGCCAACCCGCTCGAGGTGGCAACGCGCGTCAAAGCCGCCGTGGCTGGCATGAAAGACCAGTTGCCGGCCGACCTCGACATCCTGATCGACTCCGACTCCTCCATCTTCATCACCGAGGCCCTGCGGCAGGTGGGCGTGACGCTGCTCGAGGCCACGGGCATCGTGATGCTGGTGATCCTGCTGTTCCTGGGCTCGCCGCGCGTGGTGATGATTCCGCTGGTGGCCATCCCGCTCTCGCTGGTGGGTGTGCTGTTCCTGGTGTGGATGATGGGTTTCTCGGTGAACCTGCTCACGCTGCTCGCGATGGTGATCGCGATCGGGCTGGTGGTGGACGATGCCATCGTGGTGGTGGAAAACGTGCACCGCCACATCGAGGCGGGCATGACGCCGCTGGATGCCGCGCTGCAGGGCGCGCGCGAGGTGGCCATGCCCGTGATCGCCATGACGCTCACGCTGGCCGCGGTGTACGCGCCCATCGCTTTCATGGGCGGGCTGACCGGAGTGCTGTTCACGGAATTCGCGATGACGCTGGCGGGTGCGGTGCTGGTGTCGGGGATCATCGCGCTCACGCTGAGCCCCGTGATGTGCTCGCGGATGCTCGAAGACCACGACCACCAGGGGCGGCTTGCCATGTGGCTGGATGCGCGCTTCGTGGCGCTGCACGAGGCCTACCGCCGCGTGCTGTCAACGTGCCTGGCGAACCGCGGCGCGGTGTTGCTGTTCGCGGGTGGCATCCTCTTCAGCCTGCCCCTGCTCTTCGCTTTCGCGCAGCGCGAGCTCGCGCCCGAGGAAGACACCGCCAGTCTCTTCGTGATCGGTACGCCGCCAGACCACGTGAGCATCGACTACGTGAACAGCTTCGTCGATGACATGGTGGCCGTGTGGCGTGCCGTGCCCGAGGTGGCGCGCTCGTGGCAGGCGAACGAGGCATCGCAGGTCTTCGGCGGGCTGGAGTTGCTGCCGTGGAGCCAGCGCGAGCGCACGCAGAGCGAGATACAGGCAGAGCTTCAGGCGAGTTTCCGCAAGGTGAGCGGGCTCGATCTCTTCACCTTCGCGCCGCCCTCCCTGCCCGGCTCGGACGCGGGCCTGCCGGTGAATTTCGTGATTGCCTCAACGGTGGATTACGCCGAGCTCGATCGCGTGGCCGAGGAAGTGCTGGGCAAGGCGAGGGAATCGGGGTTGTTCGTCTTCGTGAACAAGAGCCTGCGCTACTCCCGCCCGGAAATGAGCGTGGCGATAGACCGAGACCTTGCCGCGCGGCTGGGCGTCTCGATGGCCGACATCGGCGAGACCCTGCAGACCATGCTGGGCGGCGTTGAAGTGAACCGCTTCAGCCTGGAAGGCCGCAGCTACAAGGTGATTCCGCAGGCGCAGCGCGGCTTCCGGCTGAGCCGCGAGGCGCTGGAGCGCTACTACGTGCGCACCACGGGCGGTGAGCTGGTGCCGCTCTCGACGCTGATCCGGCTGGATGCGCGCGTGGAGCCCAACTCGCTCTCGCAGTACCAGCAACTGAACAGCGTGACCATACAAGGCATGATGATGCCGCCGAACAGCCTGGGCACGGGGCTCGACTTCCTGAACCGCTCGCTGAAAGAGGTGGCGCCGGTGGGCTACCGCACAGGCAACGAGGGCGAGTCACGCCGTTTTGTGCAGGAGACCTCGCGCTTCGGGCCCCTGTTTGCCGTGTCGCTGGTGTTCATCTTTCTGGTGCTCTCGGCGCAGTTCAACAGCTTCCGCGATCCGCTGGTGGTGCTGGTGGCGGTGCCGCTCTCGATCTTCGGGGCCGTGGTGCCGCTTGCGCTTGGCTTTGGCACGCTGAACATCTACACACAGGTGGGGCTGCTGACGCTGATCGGGCTGATCAGCAAGCACGGGATCCTGATCGTGGACTTTGCCAACCGCCAACTGCAGAACGGGCTTGATCACCGCGCTGCGGTGCTGGAGGCGGCGGCGCTGCGGCTTCGGCCGATCCTGATGACCACCTTTGCGACGGTGCTGGGCGTGCTGCCGCTGCTTCTGGCCAGTGGTGCGGGCGCCAACAGCCGGTTTGCGATCGGGTTGGTGATTACCTGCGGGATGACGGTGGGGACGTTGTTTACGTTGTTTGTGTTGCCGGCTTTGTATTTGCCGTTTGGGCGGGGGGATTTGCCCCGTGGAGTGAAGGGGCAGTAGATTCAGCCCGCAGGCGAGCATTCCGCCTCATTACTTCAAGAGTTCCCCGATCTCGGGGATGTCTGCAATCCAGCGAGCGCGCGTATGTCAACGAACTCTGAGTCTTCGTCTGAGACCTCGAATCCCGGTGCTGCAGTCGCGACCACCCAAGACGCTCCATCAGGGCACCTGCACAACGCCCCGGGCGTTGTCGAGGGCAGCATTGACTGCGTGGACAACGGCATAGTCGCGGGGTGGGCGTGGGATACATCCAATCCAAGCCGGTCAATCAGTGTCGAAGTTCTGG
>CAIXOY010000292.1 GCA_903921135.1 uncultured Gammaproteobacteria bacterium | reverse complement strand
TGGACACCGCAAAAGAAGCCTTGCGCAGCGCAGCGACCGCACGCTCGGCTTCGTCGCGACTCACCGGTCTGAAGGTCTCTTCGCCGTGACGGCGCACGTGCAGGCGCAGCGCCTCGCCACCGGGGGTGAGGGTGTCGGCGTGAAGCTCCCAGAATTCCTCGGGCACGAAGGCCCGGATCTCGCGCTCGCGCTCGACCAGCAAGCGCACCGCAACCGACTGCACACGCCCCGCGGAGGTGCCGCGGGCAACCTTCTCCCAGAGCAGGGGCGAGAGCATGTAGCCCACGACGCGATCGAGGAATCTCCGCGCCTGCTGCGCGTTCACGCGATCCATGTCGATGCTGCCCGGCTTCTTGAAGGCGGCGTCGATGGCGCTCTTGGTGATCTCGTTGAACACGACGCGACGGTACTTGGCGTCATCGCCGCCGATCGCTTCGCGCAGGTGCCAGGCGATGGCCTCTCCCTCGCGGTCAAGGTCGGTCGCCAGATAGATGGTGTCGGCGCCTGCTGCGGCCTTGCGCAGGTCCGCGACAACTTTTTCCTTGCCCGGCAGGATGTCGTAGCTGGCACGCCAACCCTTCTCAGGGTCGACGCCCATCCGCTTGACGAGCTGCTCGCGGGATTTCTTTTCCTTGTGCCGCGCTTTCTGCGCGGGGCTGAGCTTGCGGGTGGCGGCCGCGCTCTTCGCGCGATCCGCTGCCGAGACGGGCTCTGCGCTGCCACCGGTAGGGAGGTCGCGGATGTGGCCCACGCTGGACTTCACCACGAAGCGGCTGCCCAGGTACTTGTTGATCGTCTTCGCCTTGGCGGGCGACTCCACGATGACCAGCGACTTGCCCATGTGCGGTGCGACGTTCCTTGGATTCGCGAGGGGCGCCATATATACGTACTGCCCCGGGAAGGGTCAAGTACGGGTTCTGTACGCCCCCGGACTTGGCGAGGGCCTGAGCAAGCTCAGGAATCGTGCAACAGAGCGCTTGCGAGTTCGCGCAAGGCGCGCGCGATCAGCTCGACGTCCGTGACGGTGCCGGCCTCGTTCCAGCAGGCCTGCAGACCCTCGGGAACAGCACGGACGACGGTAACCGCGGCGGGAAAAACCGCCAGTGCCGCAGCGATCTCCGGGGCAGGAGTGCCCGCGTCCCAGACGGTCCCGGCAGTCCGTTCCAGGCCGAAGCGCAAAGCGCGGCTCCTCGCCGCATCCGACAGACCCCAGGGCAGCAGGTAAGCGATATCCTGGCCACCGGGGCGCCACTGCACACGCAGGCCTGAGCCCACCGCGTGCTCGCGCAACCGCGCCAGTTGCCGCTGCCTCGGAGAGGGGCGCAGCGACAGCGCGGAACCCGCCACGAAAGCGATCACCAGCGCAGTGGCAAGAAGAAAGCCGTTCACTTGTTCTCCGTCAATGCACGCGTTTGCGGGGCCTTCGCGCGTTGGGCTATGGTACCGACGCATACAGGACGGATGCCACAACAGGAGTGCAAGCCATGTCCGGATACCGACACATCCTTCTAGGCGTCGACCTCAGCGCGGAGTCCCGTCAGGTCGTCGATCGCGCCGTGGCGCTGCGTAATGCGTCGGGCGCCGAACTGAGCGTGATCCACGTGATCGAGCCGCTCAGCTTTGCCTATGGCGGCGACATCCCGATGGACTTCTCCGGGATCCAGGAAGAGATCCACAAGCAGGCCAAATCACACATGGCCTCGCTCTGCGATCCGCTGAACATCCCCGAATCCCATCGCCGTCTGGTGGTCGGGCGGCCGGAAACCGAGATCCATCACATTGCAGAAGAGATCGGCGCGGATCTCATAGTGGTAGGCAGCCACGGACGTCACGGGCTCTCCCTGCTCATGGGTTCAACGGCGAATGGCGTGCTGCACGGAGCCCGCTGCGATGTACTCGCAGTGCGGGTGCAGGACGACTCCTGAGCCTGCCTCGTCCGTCTCCGCGCCGGTCACCGGGCAAGGTGCCGGCACGGGCAGGCGTGAGCCTGTTGGGGTGGGTCTTCGCCATTCTCCTGCAGGCGCATCCGGCACAGGCAGATCTGCCCGAACCCTCCGCGCGTGCCCGCGCCGATTACCGGAACGCATCGTCCGCACTGGCACGCGGTGATGCCGGGCCGTTCAACCGCCTGGCGTCTTCACTGCGCGATTACCCGCTCTACCCCTATATCGAACTCGCGCGGCTGCGCCGCTCGCTTACGCCCGCAGACACCGGAGCGGTAGAGCAGTTTCTGGCGCGTTATGACCGGCAGTTGCCCGCGGCCAGACTGCGCAGTGACTGGCTCGCAGCGCTGGCGAAGCGCCGCGACTGGCAGGGTTGGTTGCGGCATTTCCGGGAAGACGAGGCCAGCCTCACGGAGCGCTGTACCCGCGCCTTCGCCCTCTGGCAGACCGGCGCCAGCAAAGACGCCGGCGCCGTCGCTGCGGCGCTCTGGATGACGCCACGCTCGCTGCCGGCGAGTTGCGACGCGGCGCTCGCGCCCTGGCTGGCGCAGGGAAACCCGGGGCCAGAGGCCGCCTGGCAACGCTTCGAACTCGCGCTCGATGCAGGAGAGACTGCGCTTGCGCGCTATCTGCAACGCTTCCTCGACACCCCGCGCGCTGCCGATGCCACGCTGTTCCTCTCGGTACTGGATACACCGGCCCGCGTCCGCGAAGCGCGACGATTCAACGCAGCAAACCCGCGCCACGCCCGCATCGTTGCCAGTGGTCTCTCGCGCCTCGCAAAGTCCGATCCGGCCGGAGCCCGTAAAGGATTCGATGACTACAGCCGCACGGGCGTGCTGGATGCCGCCGGCCAGCAGGGCGTGGCCCCGCGCGTCGCGGCGGCGCTCGCCCTGAACTCACCCGCAGAGGCATTGCAGTGGGTTCTCGGCTTGCCGCCCACAGCGCACAGCGAGGCACTCACAGAGGACGCGCTGCGCTACGCCCTGCGCGAACAGGACTGGAACGGCGTCAGCGCAGCACTGAGCACGGGCCCCGCGCCCGAGAGCGCGGCGCAACGCTGGGACTATTGGAAGACGCGCGCGGCCGAGGCACGCGGCGCACTGGATGCCGGAGCATTGAAGGAGCGCTTCGCCGCAGTGCGGGCCACGCGCAGTTACTACGGGTTCCTTGCCGCCGAACGCATCGGCGCCCCCTTCGAGATGCAGCACCGGAGTACCGTGGTCGAGCCGGCCGTACTTGAGGCCACGGCGCAGGAGCCCGGCATCATGCGCGCCCGGGAGTTCTTCCTCACCGGTGATGTGATTGCCTCGCGCCGCGAATTCGCCTGGACCACGGCCAGACTCGAGGAGCGTCAACGCCTCGCCGCCGCGCGTCTGGCCGACACCTGGGGTTGGCACACGCTCGCCATCACCACGGTCGCGGCTGCAAAGGAATGGAACGATCTGGAACTGCGATTCCCCGTGATCCATCGCGAGGCTTTCGACGCGGCAGGCAAGCGCCAACAGCTAGACACGCACTGGCTCTTCGCGATCGCCCGTCAGGAAAGCGCGCTCAACCCCGGTGCGCGCTCGCCGGTCGGGGCGATGGGTCTGATGCAGCTGATGCCCGCCACCGCGCAGCAGACCGCTCGCGCGTCGGGGCTTCGCTACCGCGGCAGCGCAGACCTCCTGGACCCCGGGACGAACGTGCAACTGGGCAGCCACTACATGCGCCTCATGCTCGATGACTTCGGCCAGAACCGCATCCTCGCGGCTGCGGCCTACAACGCGGGTCCGGGGCGCGTGCGCCAGTGGCTGCGGCGGCTTCCGGGCCCAGTGGATCACGACCTCTTCACGGAAACCATTCCCTTCAAGGAAACACGGCAGTACGTGCAGAACGTGCTGTCCTTCTCCGTGATCTACGCCTATCTGGGTGGCCGCGAAACACCGCTGGTGCGGCCCGACGAGCGGGTGATCCGCAATACCGGCAGCAGCCGTGAACCCGGCCGCTGAGTCCGCGGGGCAGCAACAGCTGCTGCTGGCGCGTCAGCCCGTCTTCGACACCGCGCTGAACGTCGTCGCCTATGAACTGCTGCACCGCTCGATGGACCCCGCGCGTTTTTCCACCGGCGACGGTGACGCCGCCTCTTCCCAATTGCTGCTCGATGCCTTCGGCCCGGCCGGCATCGCCGACATCACCGAGGGCAAACCGGCGCTCATCAATTTCACCGAACACCTGATCCTGCACCCCCCCGCCGTGCCGCCCGGGCTGATCATCGTCGAGGTTCTGGAAGATGTACGGCCCACGCCGCGGGTGATCGCGGGGCTCAGGGCGCTGCGCGAGCGGGGCTTCGGCATCGCGCTCGATGATTTCCGACACCACGCCGCTCTGGAGCCACTGCTCGCACTCGCCGACATCGTGAAACTCGATGTGCTGGCGATGAGCGAGCCGGAGCTGCGCGCAGAGGTACGCAAGCTGCGCAACCACCCTCTGCGCTTGCTGGCGGAGAAGATCGAATCCTGGGAGATGCACAACCACTGCGCCGATCTGGGCTTCAGCTACTTCCAGGGATTCTTCCTCTCGCATCCGCAAGCCGTTCACGGCGAACGGCAAGGGCCTGACCAGGTGGCGCTGCGCGCGCAGCTAGACGCGTTGCTGCGCGCAGGCTCGCAAACGGAACTCGCGCAGGTGCTGGGCTCGCGTGATCCGATGCCGGGGCTGCGGCTGCTGCGGCTGGCCAATGGCCCCGATAGCAGGAACGAAGACCGGCTGGAAACGCTGGAGCAAGCGCTGGCCGCGCTCGGGCCGCGCGCGAAGGGCCGGAGTTGCATCGCGGTACTGGCGAGCATCGAGCACAAGCCGCGCGAACTCCTGCGGCTCGCGCTCGCCAGGGCACGGGCCTGCGAACGCCTCGGCGAAGCCTGCTCGCCGGCGCACGCGGGCAGCGCTTTCGAGGCCGGAGTACTGTCGCTGATCGACGCCTTCCTCGACGCCCCTGCACAGAGCCCCGGCGGCGGGCTTGGCGCTGCGCCCGGCATCTCCGCAGAGGGGGCGCGGCGAACGGCAGAGACCGGGGCCTGGCTGGCGACCGCCATCGCCTTCGAGAAAGGGGAATGGAGCAGCGCTCCCTGGGAGGAGCTGGCGAGGCTCGGCGTGGGCAAGGCCGAGGCCGAGCAGGCCTATCTGGAAAGCCTGCGCTGGGCCCGCCGCGCAATGCAGGCGATGTTCAACGGCTGAAGGCCGCGAGCACCGCCTCTGCATCGAAGGGCCAGCCGATTTCCGTGCCGCTCGACGCGTCCCGGATCACCGGGATGCGCACGCCGTAGCGCTCCTCGAGCGCCTCGTCCCCCGCGATGTCCACCTGCTCCACACGCCAGCCTTCGCGCGCGGCGAGCGGCCGGATTAGCTCCTCCGCCATCTCGCACAAGTGGCAGCCGGCGGTGTGATACAGCAGGAATTGCCGCGGCTCAGAGGTCATAGCCGCGTTCGTTGTGGAGCACCACGTCCAGGCCCTCGGTTTCCTCTTCGATGCTGACGCGCAGGGGCGTGATCATGCCGACGAGTTTCAGGAGGAGCCAGGTGACCACCGCCGTATAGAGGGCGACCGAGACCACGCCGCAGGCTTGCGTCGCGAGTTGGGACGCGATTGACACACCTTCCCGCAAACCCTGGCCGCTGAAGATGCCCAGCCCGCTGCTGGCAAATATGCCCGCCGCCAGCGTACCGAGCACTCCGCCCACGCCGTGCACCGGAAAGACGTCCAGCGAGTCATCCACCGACATCACCCGCTTCAGCCACAGCGTGGCGAAGAAACAGGCCACGCCCGCCGTGCACCCGATCAGCACCGCGGCAGCAGGCCCCACGAACCCTGAAGCCGGCGTGATGGTGCCCAGCCCCGCCACCATGCCCGTGACCGCGCCGAGCGCGCTCGGCTTGCCGAAGCGGACCCACTCCACGCAGAGCCAGGTAAAGGCACCGGCCGCCGCCGACAGATGCGTGACCAGCATGGCCATGCCCGCATCCCCGTTGGCCGCGAGTGCGCTGCCTGCGTTGAAGCCGAACCAGCCTACCCACAGCATGCCTGCGCCGGTGACGGTCATGGTCATGTTGTGCGGCGGCATCGCCGTCTGCCCGAAGCCATGCCGGTTGCCCACCACGAGCGCGGACACCAGCGAGGCAACACCGGCCGTGATGTGCACCACCGTGCCACCCGCGAAATCCAGAAGCCCCATCTGCTGCAGCCAGCCACCGCCCCACACCCAGTGCGTGACAGGCGCGTAAACGCAGAGCAGCCAGGCGGCGGAAAAGAGCATCACCGCAGAAAAGCGCGCCCGTTCGGCAATGCCGCCGATGATCAGCGCGGGC
>CAIXOY010000291.1 GCA_903921135.1 uncultured Gammaproteobacteria bacterium | reverse complement strand
CGTTCACGTAGCCGCAGTACACGCAGTTCAGTTTCTGCAGGATGTTCAGGTAGTGCAGGTGGTGGCGGTCGATAACCACGTAGTCGGCCCGCGGCACGGGTGGCAGGCGGTATAGACGGAAGCACACCGCGTGGTAGAGGCAAAGGAAGAGGTCAAGCAGCGCGAAGGGAATGATCAGCGCGAAGATGAAGGGCGCCGAGAGGATGTTTCTGATGTCGCCGCTCGCCACCCACCGGATGATGCCAACCCGTGCCTTGCGGTGCGCGGCGCGTATCTCCTCGGCGAACTCCACCCTGCGTCCGCGGATGCGGAACTCCAGACGCTCCTCGTGCGCGTGGAGTTTTTCGCGCAGCTCCTCTTCCAGGGCGCGGATCTCCCCGAGGATGCGGCGTATCTCGTCGTGCATGCTGTGCCCTCCCTTGCCCGGCACGGCGCGCCGGCGGGGCATTGTGCACCGGCGCCCGGGGTGATTGCTCCCATGCCCGCGACGCGAACTCCCGTGGGAGCGGGCCATGCCCGCGACTGTACCTGCGGCATCTCCGCCGTCGCGCGCATGGCGCGCTCCCACCCCGCGTCGCGGGGCGGGTTGACGCACCTCCCGCCGAGCGCCTAGCGTTCACGCATCTCCTGTTGCCGGTTTCCTCCCCATGCGTCAGTTCCTGCCTGCGTTCTGCGCGAGCCTGCTTCTTGCGAGCTCTTTTGCCACCCTTCACGCCGCGCCTGCAGTCACCCCGACACCGGACGCTTATGGCGCGCTCGCGTTCCGCCCGATCGGTCCCGCCATCGGCGGACGTATCTCCCGCGTGGCGGGCGTGCCCGGCAATCCGGACGTGTTCTATTTCGCCGCCGCGCAGGGCGGCGTGTGGGCATCCTCCGACGCGGGCAAGAGCTTTTCACCCGTTATGGACGACGAAGCGCTCGCCGCGTCTATGGGCGCGATTGCGGTGGCGCCCTCGGACCCGAACGTGATCTACGCGGGCGGGGGCGAGGCCAACCCGCGCGGCAACGTGATGGTCGGATGGGGTATCTGGAAATCCTCCGACGCGGGCAAGACCTGGACGCACCAGTGGAAGAACAAGGGCCAGATCGGCACGCTGGCAGTAGACCCGCACAATGCGGACGTGGCCTACGCCGCGGTGCTGGGATCACCCTTCGGTGCCGCGCAGGCGCGCGGTGTCTACCGCACGCAGGACGGTGGCAAGAACTGGGTGCGCGTGCTGTTCAAGGACATCGACACCGGCGCCTCCGATGTCGCCATCGACGAGCACAATCCGCGCATCGTCTTCGCGGGGTTCTGGCAGATGCGCCGGAAGCCCTGGGAGCTCACGAGCGGCGGGCCGGGCAGTGGGCTCTATCGCTCGACGGACGGTGGCGACACGTGGACGCCGCTCTCGGGCAATGGTCTGCCCGAGGGCATCTGGGGCAAGGTGGGTGTGCGCGTCGCGCCCTCCGACGGCCAACGCGTGTACGCGCTGATCGAAGCGGAAAACGGCGGGCTTTTCCGCTCCGATGACGGCGGCGACAGCTGGCGTCTCGTGAACCCGCAGCGCGCCTTGCGCCAGCGCGCGTGGTACTACACGACCTTCACCATCGACCCGAAGGACCCCGACACGCTCTGGTTCCCGCAGGTGCCGCTCTTGCGCAGCACCGATGGCGGCAAGACCGTCACCCAGGTGCCGGGACCGCATCACGGTGACCATCACGACCTCTGGATCGATCCTCTGGACACTCGGCGCGTCATCGCCGGTCACGACGGCGGCGTGGATATCTCCACCGATGGCGGCAAGACCTGGTCACACCCCGATCTTCCGCTGGGGCAGTTCTACAACATCGATGTCGACGACCGCACACCCTGGCGGGTAGGCGGCACCATCCAGGACTGGGGCACGGCGAGCGGCCCGAACATGCTGCCCAAGCACGGCGGCG
>CAIXOY010000290.1 GCA_903921135.1 uncultured Gammaproteobacteria bacterium | reverse complement strand
TGCGGTGAGCAGGAACTCCACCAGCGCCTTCTGCGCGTGCAGGCGGTTCTCGGCCTCGTCCCAGATCACGGTGTCGGGCGCGTCCTTGAGCTCCGCGCTGATCTCCTCTCCGCGGTGCGCGGGCAGGCAGTGGAGGTAGATCGCATCCGGCGCGGCGATGTCGAGCAGCGAGCGGTCAAGCTGGTAGCCTGCGAAGGCCTGTTCCCGTCGGGCCTGTTCGGCTTCCTGGCCCATGCTTGCCCACACGTCCGTGGCGAGCAGGTGCGCCCCGTGCGCGGCATCACGCGGGTCGCGCACGATGCTCACGCGCCCCTTGTTCGCAGCCACAAGATCCGCATGTGGCTCGTAGCCCTCGGGGCAGGCCACGACCAGTTCGAAGTCGAATTGCCGCGCCGCGTTGATGTAGCTGTGGCACATGTTGTTGCCGTCCCCGATCCACGCCACCTTCTTGCCCTGGATCGGGCCGCGGTGCTCGAGATAGGTCTGCACGTCTGCCAGCAGCTGACAGGGATGGAAGCTGTCGGTGAGGCCGTTGATGACGGGGACGGACGATGCAGCGGCAAAGCGCTCGATGATGTCGTGGCCGAAGGTGCGGATCATCACGATGTCCACCATCGAGGAGATCGCGCGCGCGCTGTCTTCGATGGGCTCGCCGCGGCCCAACTGCGTGTCGCGGGGGCTCAGGAACATCGCGTGACCGCCCATCTGCACCATGCCCGCCTCGAAGGACACACGGGTGCGGGTGGAGGACTTCTCGAAGATCATCGCCATCACCCGTCCTGGCGGCAGGCGGGTGGCGCTGCGGTCGCGCTTCATCTCTGCGGCGCGTGCGAGCACCTGCTGCAGTTCGGCGGGAGACAGATCGAGCAACGTGAGGAAATGGCGAACGGCCACAGCGGGCTCCGGGAAACGTTGGAAGTGAACGGAACTGCGCTCAGGCGGCCCTGTTGCGCAGCAGTGTTGCGAGGATGTGTGTGATTTGCGTGACCTCGTCTGCCGAGATCACCAGCGGCGGCAGGAGGCGGATCACGTTGTCGCCGGTCAGGTTGATCAGCAGGCCCGCGGCGAGCGCGTCTTCGACCAGACCCGTGCCTGCGGCCTCGAGCTCGATGCCTACCATCAGGCCCTTGCCGCGTACCTCGCGCACGCCGGGCACGCTGGCCAGTGCCTCGCGCAGTTGCCGCACCAGTTCATCGCCCATCTGTTCGGCGTGTGCGCAGAGTTGCTGCTCCTCGATCACCCGGAGCACGGCGTTGGCCGCGGCGCAGGCGAGCGGGTTGCCGCCGAAGGTGGAGCCGTGGTTGCCCGGGCCGAAAAGGCTGGCCGCTTTGCCCCGCGCGAGGCAGGCGCCGATGGGCACGCCGTTGCCGAGGCCCTTGGCGGTGGTGAGCACATCCGGCGCCGCGCTGCCGTGCTGCCAGGCGAACATGCGCCCGGTGCGGCCGTTGCCGGTCTGCACCTCGTCCAGCATCAGGAGCCAGTCGTTGGCGTCACAGATCTCGCGCAGACCCTCGAGATACCCGGGCGGCGGAAGGCGGATCCCTGCTTCGCCCTGCACCGGTTCCACCAGCACCGCGACGATGCGCGGGTTGTTGCGGGCGATGGCGCTGATCTCGGTGAGATCGCCGTAGCGTGCCCGCACGAAGCCGCTCACCAGTGGCTCGAAACCGGCCTGCACCTTGCGGCTTCCCGTGGCCGACAAGGTGGCCAGGGTGCGCCCGTGGAAGGCGCCTTCCATCACGATGATGGCGGGCTTGTCGATGCCCTTGCGGTGACCGAAGAGCCGCGCGAGCTTGATCGCGCCCTCGTTCGCCTCGGCGCCGGAGTTGCCGAAGAACACGGTGTCCATGCCGGCGGCGCGCGTCAGGCGGTCGGCCAGCTCCTGCTGCAGGGGGATGCCGTAGAGGTTCGAGGTGTGGAGGAGTTTCCCGGCTTGTGCCGTGATGGCTTCGGTCACTGCAGGGTGTGCATGCCCAAGGCCGCAGACCGCGATGCCCGACAGGGCGTCCAGATAGCGCCGGCCATGGGTGTCGTACAGCCAGCAGCCCTCGCCGTGCGTGAAGCTCACGTCGAGGCGCTTGTAGGTGGGCATGATCGAGGGCGTGCTCATCGGCTCTTCCCTGGACGGGTCCCGGCGCCGCGCAGGCACCCAGAACGCAAAGAGGCAGCAGGTGCTGCCTCCGGAAAAGCGGCCGATCCTAGCCGCGCACCCTGCGGGCCACAACGCCGCATCCTGTGACAGAGTGGCACAATCCGTGTGCGAATCCGGGCCCCTTTAACCTGATCGGTTTACTGGGTCATAACGAATCCCTTGTGTATCATGCGGCCCGTTCCACATTTCCCGCCGGAGGCAGTCATGGCCCAGGAAGACACCATCGAGTCCATCAAGCAGCAGATCGCCGAAAACCCGATCCTGCTCTACATGAAAGGCTCCCCCAACCAGCCCCAGTGCGGCTTTTCCGCGCGGGCATCGCAGGCACTCATGGCCTGCGGCGAGCGCTTCGCCTATGTCGACATCCTGCAGAACCCCGAGATCCGCGCCACGCTGCCGGTCTACGCCAACTGGCCGACCTTCCCGCAGCTGTGGATCGGCGGCGAGCTGATCGGCGGCTCGGACATCATCAGCGACATGTTCGAGAAGGGCGAACTCGAGCCCCTCGTCAAGGAAGCCGTAGGCAAGACGGCCTGAGGTTCAGGCGGGAGGCCAGCCTCCCGCATCCTTCCAGCGGTTCACGACCGAGCAGAACAGCTCGGCGGTTTTCTCGCAGTCATAGCCCGCACGGTGCGCCTTGCGCGTGCTGAACTCGATCTCCGCCATCTCGCATGCCCGGGCCAGCACGGTCTGACCGAAGGCCATTCCCGCGAGTGTCACGGTGTCGAAGGTGCTGAAGGGGTGGAAGGGGTTGCGCTTCAGCGCGCAGCGGTCGGCCGCCGCGAACACGAAGCCGTGATCGAAGAACGCGTTGTGGCCCACCAGGATCGCGCGCTTGCAGCCGGCCTCGCGGACGGCGCGACGCACTTCGCTGAAGAGTTCACGCATGGCCTCGGCCTCGTCGAGTGCTCCGCGGTCCGTCGACCAGGGGTCGATGCCGGTGAAGTCGAGTGAGGCCTGCTCGATATTCGCGCCCTCGAAGGGATGCACGGCCCAGCCCACGGTGCGGTCGCACACCAGGTCGCCGCGCTCGTCCATGGCCAGTATCGAGACGGCCACCTCCAGCAGCGCATCGGTGCGCGCGTTGAAGCCCCCGGTCTCGACGTCCACCACCACGGGCAGATAGCCCCGGAAGCGCGCCGAGAGCGGTGTGCCGCCCGGGCCCGTGTTTTCCACGTCCATGTGCCAGTCACGGTCGTTCACGTTGCTCATGCCTCCTGCCCGCTGTCGACGACCCGCCAGCCCACCTGCTCGCCCGCGCGCATCGGCACGACGCTGTCGCTCCCCATCAATGTGCTCGAGGGCCCTTCCCAGGCCTCGCGGCGCAGCCGTATCCGGTCGGTGTTGCGCGGCAAGCCGTAGAAATCGGGGCCATGGAAACTGGCGAAACCTTCCAGCCGGTCGAGCGTGCCCTGCGCCTCGAAGACCTCGGCATAGGACTCGATCGCGGCGTGCGAATTGAAGATGCCCGCGCAACCGGCAGCGCATTCCTTGGCGTGCTTCGCATGGGGTGCAGAGTCGGTGCCCAGGAAGAATTTCGGCGAGCCTCCCGTGGCGGCCGCAACGAGGGCCTCCTGGTGGGTGTTCCGTTTCAGGATGGGCAGGCAGAAGAAGTGCGGCCGCACCGCGCCCGCCAGCATATGGTTGCGGTTGTAGAGCAGGTGATGAGGGGTGATGGTGGCGGCGAGGGTGCTGGGCCCCTCGGCCACGAAGGCCGCCGCATCCGCGGTGGTGATGTGCTCGAACACCACCCTCAGTGCGGGCAAATCCCGCAGCAGTGGCGCCAGGGTGCGATCGATGAAGACCTTCTCGCGATCGAAGACGTCGATGTGGGAGTCCGTTACCTCGCCGTGCACGAGCAGCGGCATGCCGATGCGCTGCATCTCTTCGAGCACGGGATACACGCGGGAGATGTCCGTTACGCCCGCATCGCTGTTGGTGGTGGCGCCCGCCGGGTAGAGCTTCACGCCATGAACCACGCCACTCGCCTTCGCGCGGGCGATTTCCGCGGGTTCGGTGATGTCCCGCAGGTACAGCGTCATCAGCGGCTGGAAGTCCGCGCAGGAGTTCTGCCGGTCGAGCGCCGCCAGAATGCGCGCGTGGTAGGCGAGCGCATCGGCTGCGGTGGAGACCGGGGGCTTCAGGTTCGGCATCACGATGACGCGGCGGAACACGCGCGCTGCGGCGTTCACCGTGAGGTGCAGGGATGGGCCGTCGCGCAGGTGCAAGTGCCAGTCGTCGGGCCGGGTGATCTCGATGTCCTGCATCCCTGTCTGCCTGCTGCGCGCGAGCCGGGATGCTAGCGGAAAAGGCTGCCCGCCGGTACCGTTCCGGCGGCGTGGCATAAAGTTCCGCGCCCGCACGTCGATAACCGGCTTGATGGGGGAGGGATCAGCGTGCCCCCGTGGGAGAGTCGTTGAGCCAGAAAGAGGCGATTGCCCGTTCGCAAGCCCGGCCGGTTCGGTTCATTGCCGCACTGGGCGTGCTGGCGTTCGCCGTCTCGGCGCGCGCCACGGATTTCAGCGCGAGGCCCGACTCGGCGGAGTGGAAGCTGCGCCGCTCGAGCCTCGAATGCCGTCTCTCCCAGCCCATTCCGTTCTTCGGCGAAGCCGTGTTCCGCAAGCGCGCCGGGGAATCCCCCGAATTCCTGTTGAGCAGCACGCAGCGATTGCTTGCCGGCGATGCGCGTCTGTCGCTCGAGGCGCCGCCCTGGCGGCAGAAAATCCAGCCGGTTGCTCTTGCGAGCGTGCCGGTACAAAGCGGTGAGGACCCGGTGCGCCTCCCGGAGACGGTGGCGGAGAGCATCCTCGAAGGCCTCATGGAGGGGCTGGTGCCGGTCTTCGAGCATCTGCCCTCCTTGTCCCGCAGCGGTCACAGCCGCGTCAGCCTCGTGCCGGTCAATTTCCGCGCGGCCTACGGCGATTACCGCGAATGCCTCGGTGGGCTGTTGCCCAGTTCCTTCGCGCAGGCCGCACGTACCCGCATCAACTACCCCGGCGGCGGCTATGAGGTTGACGATGCCGGTCGCGCCCGACTCGATGTGCTGTTGCAGCACCTCTCTTTGGTGAAGGACGTCAAGGCGATCCATATCGACGGCTACAGCGACGACACGGGTCGCAAGCCGCAGAACCTCGAACTCTCGAAGCAGCGCGCGCAGGCCGTGGTGGACTATCTGGTCGGCAAGGGCGTCGACCCGAAGATCATCAAGATGGCCTATTACG
>CAIXOY010000289.1 GCA_903921135.1 uncultured Gammaproteobacteria bacterium | reverse complement strand
GCGCGGTGAATCAGAGCGCCTCAAGGGCCTCTGACAAACGCGCAACACCCACGATTTCCATCCCTTCTATGGGTTTGCGGGGCACATTGGCTGCCGGCACGATCGCGCGGCGGAAGCCGTGCTTTGCGGCCTCTATGAGCCGCTCGCCACCACTGGGCACAGGCCGTATCTCGCCCGAAAGGCCCACCTCGCCGAAAGTGACCAGATCCGCCGGCAGCGCCCGGTCGCGGTAGCTGCTCACGATCGCGAGCAGCAGCGCCAGATCGGCGCTGGTCTCGGCCACCTTGATGCCGCCCACGACATTCGCGAACACGTCCTGGTCCCCGATCGCGAGCCCACCGTGGCGGTGCAGCACCGCGAGCAGCAGGGCGAGCCGGTTCTGATCCACGCCCACCGCCACGCGGCGCGGGTTCGAACCCATGCTGTCATCGACCAGCGCCTGCACTTCCACCAGCAGCGGGCGCGTGCCCTCCCACACCACCATCACCACGCTGCCCGAGGAGACTTCCTCGGGGCGTGACAGAAAGATCGCCGAGGGGTTTCGCACTTCGCGCATACCGCGGTCGGTCATGGCGAAGACACCGAGCTCGTTCACGGCGCCGAAGCGGTTCTTGCCTGCGCGCAGGGTGCGGAAACGGCTGTCGCCCTCGGCCTCCAGCATGATCGAGCAATCGATGATGTGCTCCAGCACCTTGGGGCCCGCCAGCGTGCCGTCCTTGGTGACGTGGCCGACCAGGAACATGGCCGCCCCGCTCGCCTTGGCGTAGCGCGTGAAACAGGCCGCGCTCTCGCGCACCTGCGCGACGCCACCCGGGGCGGAGGGAATCTCGGCGCAGTGCACCACCTGGATGGAGTCGAGCACCATCACCTTGGGGCGGAAGGATTCGGCAGCAGCGAGGATCGACTCGACGCTGGTCTCGGCCAGGATCCGGAGCTTGCCGGTGGGCAACCCCAGGCGGTGCGCGCGCAGCGCCACCTGCGCCAGCGATTCCTCGCCCGTCACATAAAGCGCGTCCATGCCCTCGGCCAGCGCGCACATCACCTGCAGCAGCAGCGTGCTCTTGCCGGCGCCGGGCTGGCCACCAACAAGATTCACCGATCCGGGCACGAGCCCGCCTCCCAGCACGCGGTCGAATTCCTCGAAGCCCGTGGCTACGCGGGGCACATCCGCGAGCTCGATCTCGGCGAGCGTGCGCAGGGCGGCGGTCTCCCCGGCATAGCCTCCACGCCTGCCCGCCGCAGCACGGGCCGCGGTAGGGCCGGCAGGCTGCGCGAACTGCACCAGCGTGTTCCACGCGTTGCAATCCGGGCACTGCCCGATCCACTTGTTCTGCTCCGAACCGCAGTCCTGGCAGACGAACATCACTCTGGACTTCGCCATGGGCTGTCCTTAGGCTGGCCTCCCTTTGTTCACTCCGGCGGATTGTGTCAGGCTCGTGCCCGGCATACCACGCCGACCGCGCCCCTTCCGGCACGCGCATCCATGGCCAGCAGCACCCTCATACACGAACGTCACATCGTGATCTCGCCGACCCTCGCCGCCACGATCGGCCTGGAAGAGGCAGTCATGCTGCAAGTGCTGCACGACGCCGCGCACTTCAACCCCGCCGCAGGGCCCTGGCGCGAGATCGGCAAGGAAGACCTGCTGCGCTTGCTGCCTTTCTGGGATGAACGTACCTGTCAGCGCATCAGCGCGAGCCTGCGCGACAAGGGCGTTATCAGTATCGGCTCCGCCCCGCTCGACCAGAGCGACCGACTGCGCTTCTCGCTGGATGTCGCGAGCAGTGCGCCGGCACACGTGCCTGCAGCGCCTGCGGCCACAGCCAAACTGACCGGCGGCAAAACGCTCATGGCCGATCGCTGGCGCCCGGACGCGGAGTTGCTGC
>CAIXOY010000288.1 GCA_903921135.1 uncultured Gammaproteobacteria bacterium | reverse complement strand
CGGGGGCATGGCCCCCTCCCACAGGTGTCGAGGGCATGGCCCCCTCCCACAGGTGTCGAGGGCATGGCCCCCTCCCACAGCGCCGGATGTAGGAGCGGGCCATGCCCGCGACAGCATCCTTGCCGAAGCCCGGTCGGGGGCACGGTGCCCTCCCTCAGGTGTCGGGGGCATGGCCCCGTCCTACGGGTTGGTGCGCCACACCGCCACGCCTGCTGGTGGCAGTTCCGCCCCGCCGATCAGGAAGTCGCGCGCTGCCGCCGGGGGCAGTGTCTGTGGCCCGTTCGCATAGTTGAACGCGAAGCACAGGCTGCCTGCGCGCCGCAGCCGGATCCCCTCTGGCAGTTCCTGCGTGGCCAACCCCGCTTCCTCCGCCATCCGCAACAGCACGCGTCGCGCTAGCCGAGCGTCGGGCCACCCTGCGAGGTAGCGCCTGCTGCCGTTGCGCACTACCACGGCGTGCCCGTCGTCCAGGCGTTCCTCCACGGTGGCCTCACCTTCCACGTGCTCCAGCCAGCGCTGCACGCTGAAGCCCTCGCCGGTGGCCTCCAGCCCCGGACGCAGCGATTCCGCGCGCAGCACGCGAATGCCCAGCAAGCCCTGCAGTTCTCCGGGTGCCAGCCCTTCCGGGATCGAGAACGACGCCGTCTTGCTGCCGCTGCGCGGACCCACCAGCACCGGGCCTTCGAAGGATGAGAGGCGCGAGGCGAAACCTGCGGGGATGATCGGCAGGCACGGCACCACCACCATGCGATAGCCCGACAGATCCGCGCCCGGGGCAACGATATCGACATCAAGGCCTAGCGCGCGCAAGGCCGAGTAGCACTCGAAGGCGAGCCTGAGCGCACTGAAGCCCTGACCCTGCGGCTGCGTGTCCGTCACCCAGCAGCTCTCATACGAGAACACCAGCGCCACGCTGCGCGGCGGCTCCCCCGCCGGGCCGATCAGCGCGATATCGCGCGCGGCCTGCCGTGCCTCGTGCGCGCCGATGTCTTCGCTGCGGTCCGGCCGCAACAACCCGGCGTGCATCTGCTCCTGCGCGTAGGGCGCCTGACGCCAGCGGAAATAGCTCAGCACTTCGGCACCGTGCGCAAGCGCCTCCAGCGTCCACAGCCGCACCATCCCCGGCAACGGCGAGGGGTTGTAGCGCGCCCAGTTCACCGGCCCCGGTTGCTGTTCCATCACCCACCAGCGGCCCTTCGAGCAACCGCGGTAGAGATCGTGGTGGAAGGCGGCGATATCGGGGTGCCCCTGCCGCGCGTAGCGCAGTTTCTCTTCTTCCGTGAACCAGAACTGCTCGAGGAAACCGAGCGGATAACTGTCCCAGGTCGAGACATCGAGATCGGCCCCCAGCGCGTGGTGATCGAAGGCGGTGAAGAGGCCCATGAAGTTGTGCGTGACGTCACGGCCCGGCGAGTGCCTGCGCAGGATCTCCACCTGCTCGCGGTTGAAGCTGCGCACCTGATCAGAGGAAAAGCGCCGGAAATCGAGCACATGTGCGGGGTTGGGTTCGGTGACGCAGAGAGTGGGCAGGTCGATCTCGTCGAAGGAGCGGTACTCCATGCTCCAGAACACATTCCCCCAGGCGCGGTTCAGCGCGTCGATGCTGCCGTGGCGCTCCGCAAGCCACCGGCGAAAGGCCGCGGCCGCAGACGGCGAATGGCTCAGCACGGTGTCGTGGCAGCCGAATTCGTTGTCTGTCTGCCAGGCGACCACGGCGGGATGTTGTCCATAACGCTCTGCCAGAGCGGTAGTGATGCGTCGCGATTCGGCGCGGTAGCCCGCGTGCGAAAAACAGTAGTGGCGCCGCGATCCGAAGCGCCGCGGCTTGCCGGCTTCGTCCAGCGCGAGCATGTCGGGCAACGCATCCACCAGCCATTTCGGTGGCGTTGCCGTGGGCGTGCCCAGCACCACACCGAGCCCGTGGCTCTGCAGAATCGTCAGGACACGATCGAGCCAGCCCCAGTCGAAGCGGCCGGGCTCCGGCTCGATCCGGCTCCACGCGAACTCGCCGATGCGCACGCGGCTGATGCCGATCTCCGCCATGTGGCGGGCATCCTCCTCCCACCAGTCTTCGGGCCACTGCTCCGGGTACCAGCAGACGCCGAGTCGCATGGGCGTGTTCATCACAAGGCCTCCACGGCGATCAGCCACGCTGTTTCGGGGTGTGCTAGCGGCAGCGCGAGGCCGCGCTCGGTGATCACGCGCCCGCCAAGGTCGATGCCCTCGCGCCACTGCTCTGCGTGCGCCAGGTAGTGAGCAGCTTTGTGCGGCCAGGGTTCGGGTAGGTGCACGCGGTAGCGGGCGTCAGGGTCGAGGCCGGGCAGCCGCAGCGGCGGCACGTCGTAGTCATCGGCCATCGCCGTCTGCGCGAGAAGCGCGAGCCCGCGCGCGCCATCCCATGCAAACCAGCCGTGCAGGGAGGCCGAGCCTGTTTCCACCGCGAACAGCCGCCCGCGGTGCAGCACATCGCGCCACTGTTTGTAGAGCGCGATGTGCGCAGCCAGCGTGTTGCGCTCCTCAGCCGTCATGCGGGAAGGATCCGCCTCCACGCCCATGTGGCCGAAAATCGCGACTTTCCCGCGGAAATCCATCTCCGTGCGGCGCCCCGTCACGGGGTTGGGGCTCGGGCCCACGTGGTTGCCGGTCACGCAGGTCGGGAGGAACTGGAACCATCCGCAGTTGATGCGCAGGCGCTCGATCGGGTCGTTGTTGTCACTGGCCCACACGCGTGCGGTGTGGCGCAGGATGCCGGCATCGACACGCGCGCCGCCGCTCGCGCAGCTCTCGATCTCCACGTCGGGGTGTGCCGCGCGCAGCCGTTCGAGCAGGGCGTATAGCGCGAGCACCTGCGCGCGGCCTTTGCCTGCACGCGGGAAAAGCTCCCGGTTGTGATCCCACTTGAGATAGGCGATGTCGTTCTCGCGCAGCAAGGTGTCGAGCCGCCCGAAGAGGTAGGCGCCCACCTCGGGTCGCGTCAGATCCAGCACCAACTGATGGCGCTGCGTGGGCTGCGCATGGCCGGGCAGATGCAGGCACCAGTCCGGATGCGCGCGCAATAACTCGCTCTGCGGGCTCACCATCTCGGGCTCCACCCACAGTCCGAAATCCATGCCCGCCGCCTGCACCTCGCGTATCAGCGGCTGCAAACCCTGCGGGAACAGCACCGGATCGGGAACCCAGTCGCCCAGACTCGTCGTGTCGTCGCGGCGTCCGAGGAACCAGCCGTCGTCCAGCACGAAGCGCTCCACGCCGAGTGCCGCAGCATCCCTCACCAGAGCACCGAGTGCGTCCGCTGACATCCTGAAGCCCACGGCCTCCCAGGTGTTGAGGTGCACTTTCCGCGGCCCCGCGCGCGCGCTCGAGGGCACTACCGATTGCCGGATACAGGCGTGGAAAGCCTGCCGCACGCCCGCGCGCCCCTCACCCGAGAGCGCCACCAGAGCCTCGGGGCTGCGGAAGGATTCGCCCGGTGCGAGCTGCAGTTCGCCGGCGTCCCAGCGCGCCGAGAGCATCAGCAGGGTGTTGCCCTCGTTGTCGCGCTCGAGCAGCAGCTCGTGATCGCCGCTCCACGCGAGATGCGCGCCCAGCACCCGTCCTTGTGTTTCGGTGGCGTGGGGCTCTTCCACGCGCAGCCACTGTCCGCCGCCGAAACCCGGCCGCCCGCCGAAGGACCGCGCACCCAGCGTGCCGCGCGGCATCTCCAGCACCTGCTCGCGCATCTCGGCGGCCCAGCGCCCGCTGTAGCGCGTGACCTGCGTGAGGTGCGGCGGCAGCGGCAGCGCGAGCGAGGCGAGGTGCGATACCGAGAAGGGCGTGGAGCCGGTGTTGCGCAACGATGTCGATGCCGCCATCAGGCCGCTCTCGTCGAGCCGCCAGTGCAGCAGGATCTCGATGCCTGCCTCCGGATCGGCGAGCCGGATGTCGGCCGCGTTCGCACCTGCATCCACGCCGACGCACGCTGGCGCCGGAGCAAGCGCGCGATCGCCACGCATCAGCAGCAATGCAGATGTGCCGGAGTGGCCGCGCCCGCCAAGCGGAAACACGCTCGGCGGCACCGGCTCGTCGGGCTGCGATTCGTGTCGGCCGCGGGCGGCGCTGGCGCAGAGCGATGCAAGGTCCTCGCGCGGGTCGAGGGCGGCGCCCAGCCACGCAAGCACAGGAAGTTCGGCGCGCAGATCGATCAGCACGGAGTTGCGGGCACCGCGCAGATGCACGAAAGGTGGCAGCTTTGTCACCGGATCTCCTTTGAACCTATAGTACGGCGCGAACGGAGGTGACGATGGATACGGGCTTGCCGGCCGGCAGCGTGCTGCAGATCCTGGTCTGCGTGGTGCTCACCGCGCTGGTGGCCCTGGCGACGTGGATCCATGTGCGCGGCGCGCATGTCCGGCACGACGGCAGCGGCAAGGACGTTTTCCTTGCGGGCGGCGGGCTCAGCTGGTTCTTCGTGGCCGGCTCCATCACGCTCACCAATCTCTCCACCGACCAGCTGGTCGGCATGAACGGCAACCAGATGCTGCTGCTCGCGTGGTGGGAGATCGCGGGCTTCGCCGGGCTGCTGATCCTGGCCTTCGTTTTCGTGCCCGTATACTACCGGAACAACTGCACCACGGTGACCGAGCTCCTCGAGCGCCGCTACGGCGGGCGCGGCAT
>CAIXOY010000287.1 GCA_903921135.1 uncultured Gammaproteobacteria bacterium | reverse complement strand
TCGACGGCGTGTGCATGCCCACGATGACCTGAGGCGCGTTGCAGGCCTGTAGGAGGGGGCCATGCCCCGACAATTGCCTGTGTCTGCTCTCCTGTCGCGGGCATGGCCCGCTCCCACGGGGCTTGGAGTTGGAGTGGGAGGGGGCCATGCCCCCGACATTTGCCTGTGCCTGATTGGCTGTGGGAGGGGGCCATGCCCCCGACAGTTGCTCGCGCCGCTTCCCTCTGAGGACGCACTGCGACTGAGACCCCGACCCCCGGCTCGCCTTGCGCACAAGGCCGCCGCGGTGCATCCTCGCCCGCCGACTCGCGGGATCACGGTTCTGCGGCCTTCGATTTCCCGGACAGAGCAGCCATGCCCGCAGCAGCACTTCCCGCCGACGAGGCCGAACGCCTCGATGCGCTCCGCGCCTACGACATCCTCGACACCGCCCCCGAAGAAGCCTTCGACGAACTGACGCGCCTGGCTGCGCAGATTTGCGGAGTGCCGATCGTGCTGGTCAGCCTGGTCGACGAAGACAGGCAGTGGTTCAAGTCACGCGTAGGGCTGGAGGCGGAATCCACGCCGCGTGAATCCTCGTTCTGTGCGCATGCCATCCTCGACCCCGGCCAGGTACTCACGGTTCCGGACGCCACCCAGGATCCCCGCTTCGCCGACAACCCGCTGGTCACGGGCGACTTTCACCTGCGCTTCTATGCGGGCGCGCCGCTGGTCACGCCAACGGGATACTCGCTTGGCGCGCTCTGCGCCATCGACCGCGTGCCGCGACAACTCGACGAGCGCCAGCGCGAGGCGCTCGCGATCATCGGTCGCCAGATCATCGCGCAGATGGAGTTGCGCAAGGATCTGGTGCTGACGCGCCGGCAGGTGGAGCGCGAGCACGCCGAGCGCCGCCGCGCCGAGGCCGAGCGCGAGCTTGCCACTGCAGCCGCGCGGGCACGCTCGGAATTCCTCGCCATGATGAGCCACGAACTGCGCACGCCCATGAACGGCGTGATCGGCATGACGGCGCTGATGCGGGGCACCGAACTCGACGCCGAGCAGCGTGACTATCTCGAGACCATCCGCCTGAGCGGTGATGCGCTGCTTGCGGTCATCAACGACATCCTCGATTTCTCCCGCATCGATGCCGGCCAGATGCCGATGGATCAGGCGCCGCTCGAACCACGTCGCGTAGTCGACGACGCGCTCGAGATGGTGATTGCCCGCGCCTCCGCGAAGGGGCTGAAGCTGCGCAGCCAGTACGACGCCGCCGTGCCGCGCCGTGTGCTGGGTGATGCAGTCCGGCTGCGGCAGGTGCTGCTCAATCTGCTCGACAACGCCGTGAAGTTCACAGATACGGGCGAGGTGCGCGTACACATGAGCGCCGTCTCGCCCGACATGCTGCGGGTGGAGGTGAGCGACACGGGCATCGGCATTTCCGAGGCAGGCATCAGCAGGCTGTTCGCGCCGTTCTCGCAGGTGGACCCCTCGATGACGCGCCGCTACGGCGGCACCGGGCTTGGCCTCGTGATCTGCAAGCGGCTGGTGGAACTGATGGGCGGCGAGATCGGCGTGCGCAGCGAGCCCGGCCGCGGCACCACGTTCCACTTCACCGTACGCGCCGACGTATGCACGGACGGCGCCGAGACCCGGACGGATGCGGCGTTGCCGCTGAGGGCGGATCTTGATCGGGGCATGGCCGCACGCCTGCCGGCGCGCATCCTGCTGGCCGAAGACAACGCCATCAACCAGAAGCTCGCGCTGAAGGTGCTGGAACGCATGGGCTATGCGGCCGATCTGGCCGGCAACGGCATTGCCGCCTTGCAGGCGCTGGAGCGCCAGCCCTACGACATCGTTTTCATGGACATCCACATGCCGCAGATGGACGGGCTCGAGGCCACCCGCGAGATCCGTCGTCGTGGCGAGGGTACTGCTGTGCCGTGGATCATCGCGATGACGGCCGACGCGATGCAGGGTGACCGCGAGCGCTGCCTCGACGCGGGCATGAACGACTACATCCCCAAGCCCATGCAGCTGCAGGCGGTTCAGGACTCGATCACCGCGTGGGGCGCGCGCAGCAGGCACCGCGTGCGCTGATCTTTCTCAGGGTTGAACGGCTTTGCCCGGGCGCTGCTCGGGCACCGCATCCAGCCTGGCCACCAGCATCAGCACGCCAAGGCAGATCAGTAGCGAAGGCAGCAGCACGCTCCAGCCAAGGTCGCTGTCGTTGTGCAGCCACCACGCCGAGCCCGTCGCCATCATCATCGGGCCCGTCACCACCGACGACTTGGTGATGCCATCGCAGACCAGCACCGATATGCCGCCCGCGATGAGGCCCACCGCGATCAGCCAGTTGCGGTCCGGGAACAGTTTGAAGTGCACCAGCAGCCAGACAACGCCGATCAGGATCAGGGTGATGGGCAGCGTGGCGTTGCGCATGGGGGCTCCTCGGAGCGGCGGATGTCTGGGTCGCGCCACACCTTAGTGGGGCGGCCCGCAAGGCTCAAGTCCGCGCCTCAGTCCACGCGCAACATCATCTCGTTGCGGCGGTTCCACGGCAGAGTGAACGGATCGTTGTAGCGGGCGATCTGCGGCGTGGCCGCTGCGCGCAGCCCCTTCGCCTGTATCCACGCCTGCAGCTTCGCGGTTTGCGCGCTCATGCTTTTCTGCGTGGTGAGGCCGCTGAAACGCACTACCGCCATGCGGTGAGCGGGCACTTCGCGCAGGGTGATGCGCGGGTCTTTCGGCTTCGGCAGCGTGGCCAGCGTGTAGCCCGCCGGCATCACGAAGTGCACGCGCCAGCGTTGCCCTTCGGGCTCCATGGTCACGGGCGCTGTCATGGCGATCTTCTCGCTTGCCGGTTCCATGGTCACGGGTGCTGTCATCGCGATCTTTGCCGAGGCGCCGCCCTGCGCGATGTTGTCGCCGAAGATGTAGCTCGCGATGCGGCGGAATCCCGCGCGCCCTGCGGCATCGAAGTCTCCCTCGACCCAGGTCTCGGCCACGATGAAACCGGGGTAGTCGCGGACCTCGAAGGGGGTGTCGCTGATCGACACCGAGAACGGAGGTTCAGCCACGGCCATGGCGAACTCCGAGACGGCAAGGAGCAACACGCAGATCTGGAGTCGTAGGAGATGCCACATGATGGGCCCTGTTGTTGTAGTGGGAGCGCGGGCCGTGACTGCTGTGCACGGGTCGGCCGTGGCGCGTGAAGGATACGCCCTCAGCGGGGTGGTGGATTGTCGCGGGCAAAAGCCCTCTCGGCGGCCTTGTGTGCGCGGAAGCGGCATGGGTAGCCTCTGCGCCTGTTTCTGCAGCCCCTTCCCGAACCCCGGAACACTCATGCCACACACTTCCCTGATGCGTTTTTTCAGCGCTTTTCTGGCCGTTTCGCTGTTCACGCTGAGCCCGCTGCTCGCGGCCCGAGGGCCCACGCCCGAGGCACCTCTGCCCGTGGCGCGGCCGGAATCCCTGGGGCTCTCTGCCGAGCGTCTCGCGTACATGGGCAGTTACTTCGGCGAGCAGGCCGCGCGCAACGCGGCTGCCGGCTACGTGATCATGGTGGCGCGCGACGGCAAGCTCGCGTACTCGGCTGCCGTGGGCATGCGTGACCGTGAGCAGAGCATCCCCATGACGCTCGATACGCGCTTTCGCATCGCCAGCATGACCAAGCCGGTGACGGCCACGGCGGTGCTGATGCTCTACGAGGAAGCGAAGATCCAGCTCGATGATCCGGTCGAGCGATACCTCCCCGAGTTCGCGAATCCGGTGGTGTTCGCCGGTCTCGATGCGCAGGGCAAACCCAAGACCGAGCCCGCGCGCCGTCCCATCACCGTCCGGCATCTGCTGACGCACACCGCGGGGCTCGGCTACGGCAGGCTCTTCGACAAGGGCTCGCCGAATGCCGAGGCCTGGAGCGGTCTCAGTCTTGCCGCCGACGAGACGCTCGCGAAGAAAGTGAAAGACGTGGCGAAACTCCCGCTCTACACGCACCCGGGCGAGGCCTGGCGCTACAGCGTGGCGAACGATGTGCTCGGCCGTCTGGTCGAGGTGGTGTCCGGCATGCCTTTCGACCATTTCCTGCAGCAGCGCATCTTCGATCCGCTGCAGATGACGCATACGGGTTTCTTCGTGCCGGCCGAGGCGCAGCCGCTGGTGGCCAAGGTCTACAAGCACGACGAGCACGGCGCGCTGGTGCCCGGTGATTTCGGCCCTATCGGTGTGCCCACGCAAGCGCCGGCCTTCATTTCCGGTGGTGGCGGACTGATCTCGACGGCCGGTGATTACCTGCGTTTCGCGCAGATGCTGGCGAACGGCGGCACGCTGGACGGCAAGCAGTACCTCTCGCCCGTCACGGTGGAGCTGATGACCAGCAACCAGGTCGCCGACGACGCGCAGGCGCGCTACTGGGGTGATGACTCCAAGGGGCTCGGCTACGGGCTGGGCGTGGCGCCGCAGATCGATTTCCGTCAGGCGCCCTACGCGAACATGGACGGGGATTTCGCCTGGGGCGGCATCCTCGATACGCATTGGGTGGCAAGCCCGCGCACGGGTCTGGTGGCGGTGCTGATGACGCAGATGAACCCGGTGGGTCGCACCACACCGCGACGCACGGACGGGGACTTCAGGGGGCTGCTGTTTGCGTCGGTGAAAACGATGCAGGGCGGGGCGGGCGCGGCGGGGCGGCGCTGAGCGCGCCGGCGCTCACCAGCGCCCGCTGCGCGCTTTTGGTCTAAGGTTCCGGCCAGTACAGGGTTGCTTGCGGGAGTCGCGCGCCATGATGCCTTCGCCTGATTCGCTCACGTTGCGCGAGCGCGCGGCGCAGATGCTGCTCGTGGGCTTCCGGGGGTGTCACGCCGACGACTGCAGCGCCGTGCTGGATGACATCGCCGTGACCGGCGTGGGCGGCGTGATCCTCTTCGATCGCGACGTGGCGGATCCCGCGTTGACGCTGCGCAACGTGGAATCACCCGCGCAATTGCGCGCGCTGGTGGACGCGTTGCGATCGGCGGCGCGCATCCCGTTGCTCGTGGCCATCGATCAGGAAGGCGGGCAGGTGAACCGGCTGAAAGAGGCGAGGGGCTTTCCTGTGTCCGTCTCCCATGCCGCGCTTGGCCGCGCCGAGGGCGTGGACGGCACGCGTGAGGCGGCGTCGGCGATTGCCGGCACGCTGGCGGCGGCGGGGATCAACTTCAATCTCGCGCCGGTGGTGGATCTGGATGCCAACCCGGACAACCCGATCATCCGTGCGCGCGAGCGCTGTTTTTCGTCAGACCCCGAGGCGGTGGCGCGGCACGCGATTGCCTATGCCGAGGCGCACCGTGCCCGTGGCCTGATGTGTTGTGCGAAGCATTTTCCCGGGCACGGCAGCGCAGCGGGGGACACGCACGCGGGCTTCGTGGATGTGACGGCCACGTGGTCGGAGCGCGAGTTGCTGCCGTTCCGGCGCATGATCGAGGCCGGCGCCTGCGATGCCGTGATGAGCGCGCACGTTTTCAATGCCACGCTTGACCCCGTGCATCCGGCGACGCTCTCGCCTGCGGTGCTGACGGGCGTGTTGCGCGGGCAGTTGGGCTTCGAGGGGCTGATCGTGAGCGACGACATGCAGATGGGCGCGATCACCGCGCACTACGGTCTGCAGGAGGCGGTGGAGCGCGCGGTGTGCGCGGGTGTGGACCTCTTGTGCTTCGGCAATAACCTGCACTTCGACCCGCAGATCGCGCGCAAGGTGGTGGATGTCCTCGTGCGCGCAGTGGAGGAGCGGCGCGTTCCGCGCGAGCGGGTCGATGACGCCTGCGCGCGTGTGCTGTCCTTCAAATCGCGGTTGTAGCGGCGCGTTCCTCAGTCGGGGGCATGGCCCCCTCCCACAGGTGTCGAGGGCATGGCCCCCTCCCACAGGTGTCGGGGGCATGGCCCCCTCCCACAGGTGTCG
>CAIXOY010000286.1 GCA_903921135.1 uncultured Gammaproteobacteria bacterium | reverse complement strand
CTGTCATGGCGCACAGCCTCCCAGGCATCGGCCAGTTCCACGAAGGCGCGCGGGCCAAGCACGTTGCGTGCTTCCGGGCGATTGATCGTGATCCACGCCACCGCGTCGCGGCGTTCGAACAGCACATCACTCATCACTCGCTCCTCACTGCGCCGGCGGCGCGCTCATCGCCTGCTTGCGCTGGTTGGCTTTCCAGATCAGGAAATCCTGTATGGCCTGCACGCCTCCGGCATCGAGTTGCTCGCGGAAATTCGGCATGCCCTGCTGCTCGCGTGCGCCACCGAGCACGATGCCGGCGAACTCGCGGTGCGTCTGCGCGCTCATGTAATCGAGATCCGGCACGCCACCCGCGCCGCTGCCATGACACACGCCGCAGTGCTCGGAAAACAGCAGCAATCCGCGCGAGACCTGCTCCATCGAGGCCGTGGCGGGCGGCGGGTCGAACGTGCGCTGCTGAGGCTCCGGCGGCGCGAGCGCGCCCTTCTCATCCAGCGCGTAAACAGCGATGCGGTTGGGATTTTTCAGCCCGGCTGCTGCGGTGCCGTCCGGGAAAATCGTACCCAGCGCGCCGCCCCAGCCCACGCCCACCGCAAGGTACTGCCGACCGTCGACGGCGTAGCTCACGGGGCCGCCGGGAACGCCGGAGTAGATGGGCGTTTCCCACAGCACGCGGCCATCGTCGTCTGCGTAAGCCACCAGCCGCCCTTCGGTGGCGCCCTGGAAGACCAGCCCGCCCGCAGTGGCCAGTGTGCCGCCGTTCGCCGGCACTTTCTGCTCGACCTGCCACGCGGCTTTACCCCGCGCGATATCCCAGGCGATCAGCGAGCCGCGGGTGTTGCGCTGCACCTCGGTGTAGAGGCTCATGTCGGTGGACATGGGGCGCAGATCCTGCCCCGTGCTCATGCTGCGACTGCCGTTGCCGTAGCGCGCGGCCGGATCCAGCGCGTAGACCGAGGGGAACTGCAACTCGCTGAAATAGAGAAATCCCGTGCGCGGGCTGAACGACAACGGGTGCCAGTTGTGACCACCCACCATGCCCGGATAGAGCAGTACCGGCTTGCCGCTCTTGCTGTAATCGGCCTCGGGGTTTTCGAGGGGGCGGCCCGTCTTCAGGTCATAGCCACTCGCCCAGGTGACCTTGGTGAAGGGGTTGGCGGAGAGCAGCTTTCCGTTCGTGCGATCGAGCACGTACACAAAACCGTGCTTGGGCACTTGCACGAGAAGTTTGCGCATCTTCCCGTCGACAGGCATGTCGACGAGTGTGAGCTGCGTGGTGGCGGGATAGTCCCACTGCTCGCCGGGCGCGAGCTGGAAATGCCACACGTACTCGCCCGTGTCGGGCTTGAGCGCAACGATGGACGAGATGAACAGGTTGTCTCCACCACCGGGGCTGCGCAGCCCGCGCGGCCAGGGTGAACCGTTGCCGACACCGATGTACAGAAGGTCGAGTTCCGCGTCCCAGGACATCGCATCCCACACCGTTCCACCGCCGCCCCACTCCGTGAAGCGCGTGCCGCTCCAGGTTTTGGCGGCCATCGCCATGGCGGGGTTTTCCGGGGGTTTTGCGGGGTCTCCGGGGACGGTGAAGAAACGCCATGCAAGTGCGCCGCTTTCCGCGTCATAGGCCGAGACATAGCCGCGCACGCCCATATCCGCGCCGCCGTTGCCGATCAGCACCTTGCCCTTCACCACGCGCGGCGCGCCGGTGATGGTGTAAGGGCGCGTTGTGTCGATGATGGTCTGCGCGCTCCAGAGCGTCTTGCCCGTTTTCGCGTCGAGCGCGATCAGGCGGCCGTCGAGCGTGCCTGCGTAGAGTCGTCCATCGGAGGCAGCCAGACCGCGGTTCACCACGCCGCAGCAGGCACGTGCCGCGCTAGTGCGGTCGACCTTCGGGTCGAAGGTCCACAGCGGCGTGCCGCGCGCGGCGTCGAAGGCGTAGACCACGCTCCACGCACCCGTCAGGTACATCACGCCGTCGATCACGAGCGGCGTGGATTCGAGCCCGCGCTCGTGCTCCAGCGTTTGCGTCCAGGCGAGACCGAGCCGCCCTACGGTGTCCTTGTTGATCTGCTCAAGCGGGCTGAAGCGCTGCTCGCCCGGCGTGCGCCCGTAGGCGGGCCAGTCGGCGTTTGCATCGGCGAGCGCCAGCGAGGCGCAAAACATGAGCAGCACACCCGCAAGACCGCGCATACCTTTTCCCCCGCAGAATGCCGTCAGATCGAGTCGGGAATGGTAATCCCTGCACCGGCCCCGCCCGCCGGCAACGCATGACCATCCGGAAAGATTTTTTCGCGCGCGGGGCGCCGTCTCCGCTAGCATCGCCGAACGACAAGGAGAACAGCCGTGCACAACCAGAAGCCCGCCTCCGATTTTCCCCCGCACGGCAAACTGGTGTTCCTGGTCTCGATCATCCTGCTGATGAATTACATCGACCGCGGCAACCTTGCCACGGCCGCACCGCTGGTGAAGACCGAGCTCGGGCTCGACGACGGGCAGATCGGGGTGCTGCTCTCCTCGTTCTACTGGACCTACGTTGCCTTCATGATCCCCGTGGGCTGGGCCACGGAGCGCTTCGGCGCGCATCGCGTGCTCGCGGTGGGTGCGGCGCTGTGGTCGCTGGCCACGCTGCTCACGGGCTTCGCGCCCGGCCTGAGCGCGATCTTTCTCTTGCGGCTGCTGCTGGGTGCAGCGGAAAGCACGGTGTTCCCCGCAGTATCGAGCCTGCTCGCCACGCACGTGCCGCTCGAGAAGCGCGGCATGGCGAACGGCATCATGAGCTTCGGCTACATGGTGGGGCCCGCGGTTGGCACCTTCGCGGGCGGCCTGCTGATGGAGAGCTACGGCTGGCGTCCGGTGTTCATCCTGTTCGGCGCCATCTCACTCGTGTGGGTGTTGCCGTGGATCCGGTTCAGCGCAGGCCACGCGCCGGCACGGCAGGCTGCGGCCTCGACCGAGGCAGCGCCCTCCTACCCGCAGATCCTGCGACAACGCGGGCTGTGGGGTGCGTCGCTGGGGCATTTCTCGTCG
>CAIXOY010000285.1 GCA_903921135.1 uncultured Gammaproteobacteria bacterium | reverse complement strand
GCGTTGAACGCCGCGGCGCGCGCGTTCCAGCGCGCGTCCTGCCCCTCGTAGGCGGCGCGTACGGCAGGGGAATCGAGGCGCTCGAGGAACACGTTCATCGCGCCCATCACGGCGGGGTGCGAGTTGAAGGTGCCACGCGCGAAGCAGATATCCGCCGGGTGGTCGTCGCGGTAGCGACGCATGAGCGCGGCCTTGCCGCAGACCACACCCACCGGCAGACCGCCGCCCAGCGTCTTGCCCCATGTCACCATGTCGGCCTTCACACCGAAGTATTCCTGTGCGCCGCCGGGTGCGATGCGGAACCCTACGAACACCTCGTCGAAGATCAGCACGATGCCCCGCGCGGTACATACCTCGCGCAATTCGCGCAACCACGCGGTGTAAGCAGCGCGATCGAAGCCAGCGCTGCGGCCACTGTCGAGAAGCCCCGAATCACCCGGTGCCGGGCGGTTGGGGTGCAGGGCTTGAAGGGGATTTACCAGCACGCAGGCGATGTCGTTGCGGCTCCTCAGGATGCCGAGAGTGCGCTCGTGCATGTCGCGCAGGGTGAAGGTATCGCGCGTGGGCACGGGGTTTCCGGGGCCCGGTTGCACCTCGCCCCACCAGCCGTGGTAGGCGCCGCAGAAACGCACGATGCGACGCTTGCGCGTGTGGTAACGCGCGAGCCGCACCGCCTGCATCACGGCCTCGGTGCCGGACATGTGGAACGAGACCTCGTCCAGACCCGAAATCGCTTTCAGCTGCCGGATGTTTTCCAGCATGACCGGGTGATAACCGCCCAGCACCGCGCCGAGATCGCGCGTGCGCTCCCAGCCCTCGTCGATGCAGGATTTGTAGAAATCGTTGCCGAAAACGTTCACGCCGTAGGAGCCGGTGAGGTCGATGCAGCGGTTGCCATCCAGATCCACCAGATCCGCACCCTCGGAGCGCGCCCAGAAGGAGCCGATGGCAATGTGCTTGCGCAGCACCGGCACGAACTGGAAGGGCACGCGATAGGCCGAGGTGAACTGCAGGTCGGAGAGGCCCTCGCGGGCCTCGGCGGTGGCGGCAAGCGTCTGCGGGCTACGGCCGCGCAGCGTGTCACCGAGCATGCGCAGCGCAACGCGCCGACGCTCGCTGAGCTCCGCAGACGCGCCATCGGCACTGTAGAAGCGTGCTTCGTCGTAGCGGTACCCGGGCAGGCGCCGCGCAAGCCAGGACGCCATGCGCCCGTGGCCGGCGAGCGAGGGATGCTTCGCGAACGAGAGCCGGAGCCGGCGCGCGGCAAGAGGAACAGCCACCACGGCGGCCGCGGCAGCAAACAGGGCAGATTCATCCGTCATGAACACACTCTCCACAGCGCCGGCAGCGGCGCGATACACACGTCTTAACAGCGGGATTTGACAGAGTCATGAAACAGTCATTGCTCCGACACACAAGCACGCTTCTCGAGGAACTGAACTTCCTGCTCACCAACCGCATCCCGCGGGTGGGCGCCACGCGCCTGCTTGGCTGGTTCAGCCACGTGGAAAACCCCTGGGTAGTCCGAGTCTCGATCGCGCTGTGGCGGCGCCTGGGCGGGCTGGACCTCTCCGATGCCATGAGCCAGAACTTCCCGAGCCTGCACGCGTGTTTCACGCGGGAACTGCTGCCCGGCAGTCGCGTCATCGACAACACGGCGGAGGCGCTCATCAGTCCCTGCGACGGGAACGTGATGGCCTGCGGCGCGCTCTCCGGCATCGAAGCCGTTCAGGCCAAAGGGCTGCGCTACACGCTGGCCGAACTGCTGGGCTCGGAGAGCCTTGCGGAGCGCATGCGCGACGGCAGCTACGTCACGATCCGCCTGAGCTCGGGGATGTATCACCGGTTTCATGCTCCGGCGGACGCAACCCTGACGAAGGTCACGCACATCGCGGGGGATACGTGGAACGTGAATCCGCCTGCCGTGCGCCGGGTGCCATCGCTTTACTGCCGCAATGAGCGCGCGGTGCTGGAGATGGCGCTAGAGGGCAACGCCGGAACGCCGCTGCTGCTGGTGCCGGTGGCCGCGGTGGGCGTGGCCACGCTGCGGCTCCATGCGGTGCAGGAACGCCTCGGGCTCTCGTATCGCGGACCACAACACATCGCCTGCGCGGCGCGCTATCGCAAAGCTCAGGAACTCGGCTGGTTCGAGCAGGGATCGACCGTGATTGTGATCGCGCCGCCGGGCGTGAGGCTGGCCGGCGGCATCAGCGCCGGCGCGCGACTGCGCATGGGCGAGCGGCTGATGGTGCTGCGCAAAGACGCCTAGGCGGCCTGCAGCCGCGGCGACTCGGAGGTCATGAGGGCGACAGCGCGACGCGCCTCGCCTGATGGGGACCAGTCGATGATCTCGAGACGCCCGTCCGGGTGTTCGCAGAGCGCCGTGAGGCTCTCGACCCAGTCACCGTCGTTGGCGTAGAGGATGCCCTCGATATCGCGCATCTCCGCGTGGTGGATGTGACCGCAGACCACGCCGTCCATCCCGCGTATACGGGCCTCGCGCGCAAGTGCCGACTCGAAATCCGAGATGTAGCTCACTGCGCGCTTCACGCGCTGCTTCAGGTAGCTCGAGAGACTCCAGTAAGGCAGCCCGAAGCGTGCGCGAAGACGGTTGAAATGCACGTTGATCTGCAACGTGAAGGTGTAGGCCCAATCGCCCACCAGCGCGAGCCATTTCGCACACTGCACCACACCGTCGAAGAAATCCCCGTGCGTCACCCAGAGACGGCGGCCGTCCGCAGTGGTGTGGATCCACTCCTCCGCGACATCGATGCCACCGAAGTTGTGCCCCAGGTAAGAACGCGCGAACTCGTCGTGATTGCCAGGCACATAGATCACGCGGGTGCCCTTGCGGGCCTTGCGCAGCAGCTTTTGCAGCACGTCGTTGTGCGCCTGCGGCCAGTACCAGTTACGGCGCAGCTGCCAGCCGTCGACGATGTCTCCCACGAGGTAGAGCGTGTCGCAGTCGGTGTGGCGCAGGAAATCGAGCAATGCATCCGCCTGGCAGCCGGGCGTGCCGAGGTGGATGTCGGAAATCCATACCGTACGAAGATTCAGACTGGCCGGGGGCTCGGGATGCTCCCCTGCCGGGGAGGAGTCGGCGGCACCGGGGATGAACCCGCGGGCCAATGCTGCGGCGGTGGCATCTGGCATGGAACTCAGGGTGCGCCACGCAGGTGACAGGCGTGTGACTAGGTGTTGGCGAGCGCGGTGACGCCGGGCGTATCACGACGCAACCGGGATATGTAGGGCTCGCCGAAATTCGTGCCCGGCAACCGGTCGTAGCTGAAGAGCCCCACAATGCGCCGACGCCCTCCCCTTACAGGGCTCACACGATGCAGCGTGTGGTTGCCCTGGAACACATTCAGATCTCCGACGCAAAGCCGCGCACGGCGCACGCCCTCGCCTTCTCCTGCGAAAACACCGGCTACGGCGTCGTAGTTCTCCTCGCGTTCGCTGCGCACGCCGGGCACGTACTCGAACTCGCCACCGTCTTCGGGTGCCTGCAGCAGCACCGAAAACACCACGTCGTTGCCGTCGAAGTGCCAGCCGTCGGTGTCGCCCTCTCCGGCAAGTTTCGCCGTGAGGGCAAGATGCGGACATTCGCTGCGATGGAAGGTGTCGTAACCCATCAACTGGCGGAGGAATTCGCGCAATGGCTCCCACACATAGACGCTGCGCAGCGGTGAGTCGTTGGGGATCTGGTAATTCAGCACCTGGTGATAGCGGAACAGATGGGTGGCAGTGCGAGGGTGTCCGGGGGGCCACTCGGCACCATCAGGAAGGTAACTGCCTGCCATGGCCTCGTAGCGGGCAGCCCAGGGCAGGCGCTCTTCGAGTTCGACCGCCATCCGCCCGACCGCCCCGGGCCTGATGAATCCCGGCAGCACGAACAGCGATTCTTCCCTCAGACACTCGCGCCCGTTGCGCAGCAACGCCTGGCAGCGCTGGCTGTCAGGGCTGTGCAGGGGATAGCGGTCGAGATCCACGATGTCTGCGATATGAACGACTGCCATGTACTCCTCCGATCCGGACCGGTGGCGGCGAGCAATCATGCCGCGATCAGCGGCGCTGCGGAATCCCGGCACGGTTGGCATGAAGCCGGGAATATCCTTCCTCACGGAACGCGGTCTCGATCTCCTCGAGCCGCTGCGCTTCGACACCGAGCTCGGCAAGCCCCGCCAGGCCGAGCTGCAGGCTGTACTCCGAGGTTTCCGGTACGGCGCGCGTCGCGCCGTGCTTCAAGAGGAGGTCGGCATGCAGCAGATCGGGTGAACGCACGAGGATACGGCAGTCCGGTGCATGGCGGCGGATGGCATGCACACTGCGCTCCGCAGCATCGGCATCATCCAGCGTGACGATCGCGAGCACCGCATGCTCCACCCGCAAGGACTCGAGGATGGAGGGCCGGGAAGCATCGCCGAAGTACACCGGCAAGCCTGCGAGCCGCGCGAGCTGTACAGTCTCGGGCCGCATATCGGCGGCTACCCAGCGAAGCCCCGCCGCCTCGAGCACATTGCCAAGCTGTGAACCGACTCGGCCATATCCGCACAGAAGGACATGCCCCTCGAGGTCCGGCTCTACCTCGATGACGTCGAGTAGCGGGTTCGCTGCGTCCTGAAAGCGGCGCGCGAGCAGATCACCAACCAGAAAGCCGAGCGGCGCAAGCAGGAGGCTGAGCACCAGCATCTGCAGCAACAAGGCATGCAGCTGCGCATCGAAAATTCCTTGCCCAAGCGCAAGAGCGAAGAGCACGAGCGCGAATTCCCCGCCCTGCGACAACTGCAACCCCGTGCGTACGGCCTGGTCCAGCGGCAAGCCGAAGAGCCGGGCTGCCGCCGTCATGATCGCAGCCTTCAACACCATGAAACCGCAGGTGAGCATGAGCAGCACATGCCATCGCTCCAGCGCCGCTGCAACGTCCAGCGACATGCCAACCGTGAGAAAGAAGAGTCCCAGCAAAATGCCGCGGAAGGGCTGGATGTCGGCGACCACCTGATGACGGTAGGGGGAGTCGGCGAGCAGCACTCCGGCGAGGAAGGCACCCAGGGCCATGGAGAATCCCGCCTCCTGCATCAGCCAGGCGGCACCGAGCACGAGCAGCACGGCAGTCGCTACGAGGACGTCCGCGTTGCGGCTCTGCGCCACCACGGGTAGCGCACGCCGGAGCAGAAACCGCCCTGCAACAAGAAAAACGGCAAGTAGCGCAAGCGAACGCAAGGGGCCGAGCAGCGGATCCTGCGCGGAGGCATTGGGGTCGTCCGGCCCGAGGAAATACACGAGGGATACCAGCGGCGCCACGGCGACGTCCTGCAACAGCAGCACCGAGAGCCCGGCACGCCCCGCGGGAGTACCGAGTTCCTTGCGCTCGGCCAGTACCTGAAGCACGAGAGCGGTGGAAGAAAGCGCCAGACCGAAACCGACGATCAATGCCGCTTCACGCCCTGCACCCACCGCGAGCGCAAGCACGCCGATCACAGCCGCCGTGGCAAGAACCTGAAGACCACCGAGGCCGAACACCAGCCGGCGTAGCAACCAGAGTCGAGCCGGGCTCAGCTCGATACCCGTGACGAACAGGAGGAACACCACACCGAACTCGCCGGCGACAGCAATCAGCTCGTGCTCGTCTACCAGTCCCAGCACCGAGGGCCCCACCAGGATGCCGGCAAGCAGATAGCCGGGCACGCTGCCCAGCCCTGCGCGTTGGGCAAGCGGCACCGCCAGCACCATCGCACCGAGCAACAACAGTGCCGCGGGAAGAAAGGATCCGTGCTCCATACGGGTACTCAGGCGTGCACGCGCGCACCGCGCAGCAAGAGAATACTTGCGAAGGTGATCGCACACATGAGGCTCATGTAAACGCCGATCGCCATCGAGGTTCCCGTCGCCACGAGCAGTGAGGCCGCGATGAGCGGCGCAAAGGCACCACCGAAAATCGCGCCGATCTGATAGCCGAGCGAAGCGCCCGAGTAACGGATCTCGACCGGGAAAAGCTCGCCGAAAAGTGCTGCCTGCGGACCATACATAAGGCTGAGGAAAGCCTGTCCGACAGTCAGCGCCACAAGGATGCCGAGGAAACTGCCCGTATCAACGAGCGGGAAGAACACCAGCGACCAGATGCCGAGCAGGGCTGCGCCCCACAGGAAGACGGTGTGACGTCCGATGCGATCGGACACATGCGCCGCAAGCACCAGCGCCGGCGACTGCACCACGGCAGAAACCATCACCGCCGTGAGCACCGTGCTCTTCGACAAACCCAACGTCTGTGTGCCGTAGGCCACGATGTAAGTAATGAAAATGTAGAAGATGGAGTTCACCGCGACGAAAGCGCCGGCGGCCAGAAGGATGATGCGCGGGTGCTCACGCAGGGCCTGCAGGATGGGTGAACCCTTCGCGGGTGCGGCCTGCTTCCGGGACTGCTCGAAAGCAGGCGTCTCCTCGAGGCGCACGTTCACGTAGACCCCGATACCGATCAGCACCACGCTGAACAGGAACGGCAAGCGCCACGCCCATGCTTGCAGAGCCTCTTCGCCAAAGATCTGCGTGACGAGCAGGAAAACGAGGTTCGCCAGGAGCACGCCGATGGGCACGCCCAATTGCGCGAAAGATCCGTAGAAGCCGCGACGCTCGGGCGGCGCGCTCTCGGTAAGGAGAAGAACGGCACCGCCCCACTGCCCCCCGATGGCAACGCCCTGGGCGAAACGCAAGGCGATCAGCAGCACGGGTGCCCACACGCCAATCGTGGCGTAAGTCGGCATGAGCCCGATGCCTGTCGTGGTGAGGCCCATCAGCAGCAGCGCCGCCACCAGCGAGCGTTTGCGTCCGACCTTGTCACCGAAATGCCCGAAAAGTATGCCGCCCACGGGACGCGCGATGAAGCCCACGGCAAACGTACCGAAGGACAGCAAGGTGCCGACCATGGGATCGGAACCCGGGAAGAACAGCTTGGGGAACACCATCGCCGCGGCCGTGCCGTAGATGAAGAAGTCGTACCACTCGATCGAAGCGCCCGCCAGGGCGGTGGTGACGATGCGGCGCATGCGCGCGGGGTCGGTCTTTTCCATGGGGCGAGGCCTGTTGTCGTTTGCGGGG
>CAIXOY010000284.1 GCA_903921135.1 uncultured Gammaproteobacteria bacterium | reverse complement strand
TGGGGGCCACCGCGGTGGTGAACCCGGGCGAGGGCAGCGCCTTCGCCCGGATGCAGGAACTCGCACCCGGCGCGCCGGTCGTGGTGTTCGAGTGCACCGGCGCCAATGGCGTGCTGGACCGCATCATCAAGGAAGCGCCGCAGGCCGCGCGCATCGTCGTGGCCGGCATCGCGGCCGGCGAGGACCGGATCGTGCCGATGATCGCGATCGCCAAGGAGCTCGGCATCCAGTTCGTCAACTACTACCAGCCAGCGGAGTTCGCGGCGGCGCTGCGGATGCTCACCGAGGCCCGCATCAACTGGCAGCCGCTGGTCACCGGCAGCGTAGGCCTCGACGACGTGGCCGCGGCCTTCGAGGCGCTGCGCGACCCGGAGCGCCATGCCAAGATCCTGATCCAGCCCGGCAGATGAGCCGGGCGTTGGTACTGCGGCACGGGCCGCTGGCGTTCAGCGCGCTGGAGCGCGGCCGCGGCCCCTTGGTGCTGCTGCTCCACGGCTTCCCCGATACACCGAATACGTGGCAGCTGCAGCTCGGGACGCTGGCGGACGCGGGGTATCGCGCGGTGGCGGTCGCGATGCGCGGCTATGAGCCCTCCTCGCAGCCGGCCGATGGCAACTACCAGCTCACCGCGCTCGCGGACGATGTCGCAGCCTGGATCGAGCAGCTGGGCGAAACGCGCGTGCACCTGGTCGGGCACGACTGGGGTGCCGCAGTGGGCTATGCGACGGCCGCCAGGCACGCCTCGCGCATCGCCTCGCTCACAGCGCTTGCCGTCCCGCCGGCGCCGGGTTTTGCCGCGCAGATGCTGCGCAGCCCCATCCAGATCTGGCGCAGTCGCTACATCCTTCGCTTCCAGCGCGCCGACGCCGCTGAGCGCCTTCGTGCGCACGACTTCGCCTGGCTCGAAGCGCTCTGGCGCAGCTGGTCACCGGGGTGGGACGTTCCCGCCGAGCAGCTCGCTTCGGCCAAGCGGCAGTTCGCGCTGCCCGGGGTCGTCGAGGCGGCGCTCGCCTGGTACCGGCAGGGCGTCGATTCGCGCACAGACGCCGGGAAGGCATCTCGCGCGCTCGCCGCCGCGTCCGTGCCGGTGCCGACGCTCGCGGCTGGCGGGCTCGACGACGCCTGCGTCGGCGCCCGCGTGTTCAGGCGCTCCTTCAATGCCGCCTCCTTTCCCGCGGGATTGCGGCTGGAGCAACTCGAGGATGCGGGCCACTTCGTCCACCTGGAGCAGCCGGCGCGTTTCAACGCGCTTCTGCTCGACTGGCTCCGCGCGCACTCGCGATGAGCGGCGCGGTGCTGGTGACCGGTGGCACGGGCTTCATCGGCCGGCGCGTGGTCGAGAGACTGCTCGCCGGCGACGCGGAAGTACGCTCGTTCTCGCTGCCGGGCGAACGCGCGCCGGCGGCCTGGGGCTCGCGCGTGCAGGTGCTGCGCGGCGACATCGCCGACGCCGGGGCGGTGGCGGCCGCGGTCCATGGCACGCGTACCGTGATCCATCTCGCGGCCCTGCTCGGCGCGGGCGGATACGAGGCCCACCGGCGCGTGACCGTCGAGGGCACGCGCAACGTCCTCGACGCGGCGCGTGCTGCCGGAGCGCGCGTGGTCGTGGTGTCCTCGGTGGCGGTCTACGGCGAGCAGGTGCGCGAGCGGGTCTGCGAAGAGGAGCTGGGACACGGAGCCCACCTCGGTCCCTACAGCCTGGCCAAGCAGGAACAGGAGCGACTGGCGCTCGCCTATGCCGAGCGAGGTCTTGCCGTGACGGTGGTCCGGCCCGGCAATGTCTACGGAGCCGGAAGCGTGCCATGGGTCGACGTCGTGATCGCGGCCCTGCGCGCAGGCGCGCCGCTGCTGGTCGACGGCGGAACGGGCAACGCAGGCCTGGTGCACGCGGCGAACCTCGCCGATGCACTCCTGCTCGTGGCCGCGCACCCTGCCGCGGTCGCAAGGGTATACAACGTCTGCGACGGCCTGGCGGTGAGCTGGCACCGTTACTTCGGAGACATCGCGGCGATGATCGGCATGGAGTTGCCGCCTTCGGCGCGGTTTGCCGAACTCCACGCGGCCGCCCGGACCGACGAGCAACCGGAGCGTTTCGTGCTGCCCGCGGAGTACCGGCACATACCCCTGGCGACACTCGCGCTCATCGGCGCCGACAATCGCTATCCGACGGAGCGGATCCGTGCGCTCGGCTGGAGTCCACGCCTCGGATACCCCGAGGCACTTGCCGAGATCGCTGCCTCGATCGCGCGCGGGCGATCCACGGACGTACCGGAATGAGCCGGACAGGGGGCCCGAGCCGCGTACCGGAGGGGATCCTCGTCGAAGCGGAGGACTTCGACGACCCCGGCGGTTGGGTCGTCGATTCCCAGTTCGAAACGCAGATGGGCTCCCCCTACCTGCTGGCGCATGGCCTCGGCCGGCCCGTTGTCGATGCACGCACGGTGGTCGCCATTGAGGCGGCGGGCGAATACGGGGTGTGGGTCCGCGCCAAGGACTGGGTCCCCTCGCATCATCCAGGGCGGTTCACGCTGTCGATCGATGGGGTCGAACTCGACACGGTGTTCGGCGCCAATGGCAAGGACTGGTCGTGGCAGCCGGCAGGCAAGGTGTGGCTTGCGCGCGGCGACAGGACACTGGTGTTGCACGATCTCACCGGCTTCGACGGCCGCTGCGACGCGATCTTCTTCGGGCGGGACGAGACGGCGCCCCCCGAGGGAGTCGACGCCGCCAGCCGCGCCTGGCGCAGGGCGTTGCGCGGGCTTCCGGAGCAGCCGCTCGATGCGGGCCATTACGATGTGGTCGTCGTTGGGGGCGGCGTCTCCGGGTGCGCGGCAGCGCTGACAGCGGCCCGGCTCGGACAGACGGTCGCGCTGATCCACGATCGGCCCGTCCTCGGTGGCAACGCGAGCAAGGAGATCGGCCTGATGCCACGGGGCACCCAGGGGGCGATCCTCAGGGAACTCTCTGCGCGCACCGAGGACGGCGACCTCCAGGCCCTCTCCCTGCTCGAGGCGGAAGCGACGGCATCGGTCTTCCTCGGGCACCGGATCGTCGGTGCCACCAGGAATGGCGACAGGATCGTCGCGGTCGACGCCGTCCAGACGCATGGCGGCCATGAGCGCCGCTTCAGGGGCTCGGTGTTCATCGACACCAGTGGCGTGGCGATTCTCGGTGTGCTGGCGGGCGCGGAGACGCTCTTCGGTCGCGAAGCGCGCTCGGAGTACGGCGAATCCTGTGCGCCGGAAGAAGCCGACACGATGCACCACGGGAATACGCTTTTCTTCCGCACGCGCATGGCTGATCACCCGGTCCCCTTTCCCGACGTGCCCTGGGCAACCGAAGTCTCCCGTGACTACGCGAACCTCAGCGGTCAGCTGGTCCGGCCGGGCCTGGAGAACGGTCCCGGCCCGGCAGCGAACCCCGACACGTCCGAGTTCCGGTTCAGCGATCCCTCCCAGCCCTGGATGACGAAGTTCCCGGCAACCCACTTCTGGGAATATGGTCAGTGGCTCGACCCCTACACCTCTGGGGAGCACGTGCGTGACCACCTGATGCGGGCACTGTACGGCACGTTCTCGAACGTGAAGCGGTTGCAGCCCGAGGCCTACGCCAATCTCGAGTTCGAATGGATGGCCTTTGTCGCGGCCCAGGGCGAGTTCCGGCGCTACAAGGGCGATTACGTTCTCACGGAGAACGACATCCGCGATCACACGCGCTTCGATGACATGCTGATTGCGAACGACGGATCGTTCTGCATCCACTGTGCGTGGCGCCCGGGAGAGGGAACCTACGATTTCCGGCTCAAGGACTGGATATTCGATCCGCGCGACGGCCAGTCCTACGGCATTCCGTTCCGCTGCCTCTACTCGTGCTCGATCGATAACCTGATGATGGCGGGCAAGCACATCAGCGTGACGCACGTCGCCGGCTCGTCCACGAAGCTCATGGGCAACGGTGCGCAGCACGGTGTCGCTGTCGCGGCGGCGGCGTTCCTGTGCAACCTGCACGGCAGCACGCCCCGTGGTCTCCGCCAGAATCGCCTCCGCGAGCTCAAGGACCTCGTGCATTCGCTGACCGGCTGCGACCACGACCTTTCGGCCCATCCGCCGGCTCGCAAGTTCTTGGCGGTTCCCGGTTAGGACGCTGCAGGCAACCGGCCGGGACGTGTGGCACGATGACTTCGCCGAGTGCGCAGAGCCCGCGCTCAGCGCCAGAACGGGTCCCCGGGCAGCGCGCGCAGCGCTTCGCACGCTGCGCGGAAATCGTAGGGAACCTCGTCGACGCAGTCGGGCCACTTGCCGCTCGCGCTCCAGAACTCCACCAGCCCGAGCCGCGCGCACAGGCGGGGGAAGCGCGGGTCGTCGCGCAGTTCCGGCATGCCGGCCTGGAACATCAGCGAGGTGCGGTAGCCGTCGGGCCCCATGATGTCCTGCGCGGTGCCGGCCGCGCCGAGATGCGCGGTCTCCGCGACCTGGTACGCCTCGTCGACCAGGCCGAGGTGCGCGGCGTACACGAGCCGCGCCACGTCGACGCAACCGGTCGTGCGCGCGTGCTCCCGCAAGGCGTCGCGCCAGGCGCCGAGGGCCTGATACGCGGGCAAGGCCTTGCCCTGCTCGGCGAGGTGCGCGACGAACGTCGGGTAGTGCTGCTCCACCAGCCGGTAGAGCCGGGTGTCCTCGGGGCGGTGGCGCGCGTAGGCGAGTCCAGCGGCGGCTTCCCTGCCGTGGGCATGCATCGGCTGCGCGTCCTTGCGCTGGGGGCTATCACATATTCCGCCGATAGATTCCCCCAACCTCGTACAACGCCCCCGAAATCTGCCCCAGCGAGCACACCTGCCCCGCGCTCATCAGCTCGTTGAAGATGTTGCCGCGGTCCTCGGCCACCTGCTGCAGCCGCGCGATCGCCGCCGGCGATGCATCAGCATGACGCGACTGGAACGCAGCAAGCTGCGCGATCTGCTCGTCCTTCTCCTCATCGGAAGAGCGCATCAGCTCGCGGCCCTCGATCGTTTCCTCCTGACCCGGGGGCGGCAGGAAAGTGTTCACGCCGATCAGCGGCAGCGAGCCGTCGTGCTTCTTGCTCTCGTAGTAGAGGCTCTCGTCCTGGATCTTCGAGCGCTGGTACATCGTGTCCATAGCGCCCAGCACGCCACCGCGCTCCGAGATGCGCTCGAACTCCGCGTACACCGCCTCTTCCACCAAATCGGTGAGTTCATCGACGATGAACGAGCCCTGTAAAGGGTTCTCGCAGAAGTTCAGGCCGAACTCGCGGTTGATCACCAGCTGTATCGCCAGCGCGCGGCGCACACTCTCTTCCGTCGGCGTGGTGATCGCCTCGTCGTAGGCGTTGGTGTGCAGGCTGTTGCAGTTGTCGAAGATCGCGCAGAGCGCCTGCAGCGTGGTGCGGATGTCGTTGAAGCTCATCTCCTGCGCGTGGAGGCTGCGACCACTCGTCTGGATGTGGTACTTCAGCATCTGGCTGCGCGGGGCAGCGCCGTAGCGCTCCTTCATCGCGCGCGCCCAGATTCGGCGCGCGACGCGGCCGATCACGGTGTACTCCGGGTCCATGCCGTTCGAGAAGAAGAACGAGAGATTCGGTGCGAAGTCGTCGATGCTCATCCCGCGCGCGAGGTAGTACTCGACGATCGTGAAGCCGTTCGAGAGCGTGAAGGCGAGCTGCGAGATCGGGTTCGCGCCGGCCTCCGCGATGTGGTAACCGCTGATCGAGATCGAGTAGTAGTTCCGCACGTTGTTGTCGATGAAGAACTGCTGCACATCGCCCATCATCTTCATGGCAAAGCCGGTGCTGAAGATGCAGGTGTTCTGCGCCTGGTCTTCTTTGAGGATGTCGGCCTGAACCGTGCCGCGCACCTTCGAGAGCGTGTCCTTGCGGATGCGTGCATACGTCTCGGCATCCACCACCTGGTCGCCGGAAACGCCGAGCAACCCGAGGCCCAGACCGTCGTTGCCTTCAGGCAATTCGCCCTGATACGCCGGGCGCGTGCGGCCCGCGAACATGGCATCGATCGCCTTCTGTGTCGCGTCCCACTGGCCCGTGGCCTTCAGGTGCTTCTCGATCTGCTGGTCGATCGCCGCGTTCATGAAGAACGAGAGGATGATCGGTGCCGGGCCGTTGATCGTCATCGACACCGAGGTGGTCGGATCGCAGAGATCGAAGCCCGAGTAGAGCTTCTTCATGTCGTCCACCGTAGCGATGGACACGCCCGAGTTGCCGACTTTCCCGTAGATGTCCGGGCGCACGGCAGGATCCTCGCCGTAGAGCGTCACGGAATCGAAGGCCGTCGACAGACGGCTCGCCGGCTGCCCGCGCGAGACGAAATGGAAACGGCGGTTGGTGCGCTCCGGTGTGCCCTCGCCCGCAAACATCCGCGCGGGGTCCTCGCCGTCACGGCGATACGGAAACACGCCAGCCGTGTACGGGTAGAAACCCGGAAGGTTGTGCTTCAGCAGGAAGCGCAGTTGCTCGCCCCAGCTCTTGTAGCCGGGCGCGCCGATCTTCGGGATCTGCAGGCGCGAGAGGCTTTCCTTGAAGTTGTCACCGCGTATTTCCTTGCCGCGCACGGTGTAGCTGTACTGCTCGCTGCGGATGCCCTCGAGGCGCTCGGGCCACTCGCGGAGCAGTGCGAGTGAATCCGCACCCAGCGCGTCGATCGCCGCCTGATAGCGCTGGCGGATGGTGCGCAGACTGTTGTCGACGCTCTTGTCGGTGAGCAGGTCCGCGGCAAATCCCGTGAGTGCGGCGGGAAGTGCGCTGTCTCCCAGTTCACGCATCGTCTCGAACAGGTGCTGGGCGCGGTCGGCGATCTCGGCCTGCGTTTCGGCACGTGCGTTCTCGCCGCGGCCGCCCTCGGCGATCTCGGCGAGGTAGCGCTGGCGATTGCCGGGGATGAGCGCCACGGACTTCGGCTCGCGCAGATCCGTGTTGATCGCCGGCTCCCAGCGATCAGCGGGCAGTTTCAGCTTCGCGCTCATGCGCATGCACAGACTGCGGAACGCCCAGTTCACGCCCGGGTCGTTGAACTGGCTGGCGATGCTCGGGAACACCGGGATGTCAGCCTCGGCAACGTCAAACGCGTTGTGGTTGCGGCGCCACTGCTTGCGCACATCGCGCAGCGCGTCTTCTGCGCCACGCTTGTCGAACTTGTTCAGGATGATCATGTCGGCGAAGTCGAGCATGTCGATCTTCTCCAACTGGCTCGCGGCGCCGTATTCGCTGGTCATCACATAGACCGAGAAATCCACCAGATCGACGATCTCGGAATCGCTCTGGCCGATGCCTGCGGTCTCGACGATCACCATGTCGAAGCCGAGCGATTTGAGGAACAGGATCACATCGCCCAGCATCTCGTTGGTGGCGAGGTGCTGACGGCGCGTGGCCATGGAGCGCATGTACAGGCGCTCGGAAATCAGGCTGTTCATGCGGATGCGGTCACCGAGCAGCGCGCCACCGGTGCGACGGCGCGTCGGGTCCACAGCCAGCACGGCGATGCGCCGGTCCGGGAAGAACCGCAACAGGCGCGAGAGGATCTCGTCCGTCACCGAGCTCTTGCCCGCGCCACCGGTGCCGGTGATGCCGACGACAGGCACCTGGCCTGCGCGCAGCGTCCATTCCTTGCGCAGACGCGCGAGTTCCTGCTCGCTGAACAGGCCTTCCTCGATGGCCGAGACCATCTGCGCGACCGCGATCTCGTCGTCGATGCCGGTGTCGTCGGGCCGCGCCGAGGGCTTGCGCACGGCGGCAGTGCGCTGCACCAGGTCATCGATCATGCCGAGCAGGCCCATCGTCATGCCGTCACGCGGGTGGTAGATGCGCTCCACGCCGTAGGCCTGCAACTCGTCGATTTCCTCGGGCGTGATCGTACCGCCACCGCCGCCGAAGACGCGGATGTGCGGGGCGTTCAGCTCCTTCAGCATGTCGACCATGTAGCGGAAGAATTCATTGTGCCCGCCCTGGTATGAACTGATGGCGATGCCGTCGGCGTCTTCCTGCAAAGCGGCCCGCACGATCTCGCGCACGCCGCGGTTGTGGCCGAGGTGGATCACCTCTGCGCCCTGCGCCTGGATCAGGCGGCGCATCACGTTGATGGCGGCGTCGTGGCCGTCGAAAAGCGAGGCGGCAGTGACGAAGCGCAGCGGCTTGGCGGCGCTGGAGGCGTCCGGCGTGTTGTCCGAGGCAGGCGTAAGAGCAGTGGCCATGGGATGGTTCTCCGACGTGGCGACAGGTGGAAGACGGGCGCGGCTCGCCCGACATGCAGGCGCCATCTGGACGGATATTGCCCCATTGTCCGACAATGGGTCAATCAGGCGCCCCATGGAGGTCGCACGTGATCCTGAGCGAACAACAGACCAGCATCCGCGACGCCGTCCGCGCCTTCGCCAGCGAGCGCATTCGCCCGCGTTCCGCGGAGTTCGAACGCAACACCGCCTTCCCGCCGGAGCTCTTCCTGGAGCTCGGTGAACTCGGCCTCATGGGCATGACCGCGCCCGAGTCCTTCGGTGGCGCCAGCGCCGATTGCGTGAGCTACGCGCTCGCTCTGATCGAAATCGCCGCAGCCGACGGCGCGCTTTCGACCATCGTCTCGATCCAGAACTCCATCATGGTGAACGGCCTGCTGGCCGAAGGCAGCGAGACGCAGCGAGAGCGCTGGTTGCCGGATTTGGTATCAGGAAAAGTCATCGGTGCCTTCGCACTGACGGAAACAGATGCCGGCTCGGATGCCAGGGCGATCCGCACCCGGGCGCGACGCATCGAGGGTGGCTGGCAACTCGACGGCACCAAGCAGTTCATCACCTCGGGGCGCATCGCCGGGCTCGCGATGGTGATCGCGGTGAGCGATCCCGATGCCGGCAGCAAGGGCATGTCGGCCTTTCTGGTGCCCACCAGCACGCCCGGTTACCGCGTCGACAAAGTCGAACACAAGCTGGGCCAGCAGGCCTCCGACACCTGCTCGCTGCGCTTCGAGGAGTGCCGCATCGGGGATGATGCCCTGCTCGGCACCGAGGGCCGCGGCTACGCGATCGCCCTCTCCAATCTCGAATCGGGGCGTATCGGCATCGCGGCACAATCCGTGGGCATGGCGCAGGCCGCGCTCGAGATTGCCGTGAACTATGCGCGGGACCGCCGCTCTTTCGGCAAACCGATCATCGAGCATCAGGCCGTAGGTTTCCGCCTCGCGGACCTCGCCACGCAACTCGCTGCCGCGCGCGAACTGGTGCTGCACGCGGCAGCCATGAAGGACGCAGGCCAGCCCTGCCTGAAGGAAGCCGCGATGGCGAAGCTCTTTGCTTCGGAGGCGGCAGAAACCATCATCAGTGGCGCCATCCAGACACTGGGCGGCTATGGCTACCTCGAAGAATTCGGGCTCGCGAAAATCTACCGCGATGCCCGCGTCTGCCAGATCTACGAAGGCACCTCCGACATCCAGCGCCTGCTGATCGCACGCGCACTCTGAGAAGGAAATACCGACATGACAGATCAATCCCATCACGGCGCCGGCCCCGAGCTCACCGCAGCAATTGCGGAGCGCGTGGAGCGCTTCGTGCGCGAGGTCGTGATCCCGTACGAGAAGGACCCGCGCCGCGACCACCACGGCGCACCCACCGATGAATTGATGCATGAAATGCGGGAAAAGGCGCGCAGCGCTGGCGTACTGACGCCACACATTCTTCCCGATGGTCGCCACCTGAATCAGCGCGAGACTGCAGAGGTGCTCATCAAGTCCGGGCTCTCCCCACTCGGGCCGCTCGCCGTGAACACCTGTGCTCCGGACGAAGGCAACATGTTCCTGCTCGGCCGTGTCGCGACCCCCGAGTTGAAAGAGCATTTCCTGCGTCCGATGGTCGAGGGGCACAAGCGATCCGCATTCTTCATGACGGAGCCCGCACTCGAAGGCGGCGCAGGCTCGGATCCCTCGATGATGCAGACCCGCTGCTGGCAAGAAGGCGATGAGTGGGTGATCGATGGGCGCAAGGCGTTCATAACCGGTGCGCAGGGCGCAGGTGTGGGCATCGTGATGGCGAAGGCCGAGGCCGGCGCATGCATGTTTCTCGTGGATCTTCCGCACCCGTCGATCGTGATCGAGCACGTCCCGAACACGATCGACAATTCGATGCCGGGCGGGCATGCCACCGTTCGCATCGACAATCTGCGCGTGCCGGCATCGCAGCTGCTCGGCAAAGAGGGGCAAGGCTTTGATTACGCGCAGGTGCGCCTCGCGCCCGCGCGGCTGTCGCACTGCATGCGCTGGCTGGGCGCCTGTATCCGCGCGCAAGAAATCGCTGTCGACTATGCCAACCGCCGTATGGCCTTCGGCAAGGTGCTGATCGAGCACGAGGGCGTCGGATTCATGCTGGCGGAAAACCTGATCGATCTGCAGCAATGCCGGCTGATGATCGACTGGTGCGCTGGCGTGCTGGACAGCGGCTCGGCGGGTATCGCCGAAAGTTCGATAGCCAAGGTGGCGGTATCGGAGGCGCTGATGCGCATCGCAGACCGCTGTGTGCAGGTGATGGGCGGGCGCGGCGTCACGGACGACACCGTCGTCGAGCAGGTCTTCCGTGAGATCCGCGCCTTCCGGATCTACGACGGCCCCACCGAGGTCCACAAGTGGAGCCTCGCCAAGCGCATCCGCCGGGAATGGAAGGCAACCCAGTGAACGGCGCCCCGTTCGCACCACTCAAACGCCCGCCCGCCTACCTGCAGGTGAGCGAGCGCATCCGTGCCGCGATTCTGGGCGGGCAGATTCCCGCAGGTGAATTGCTGCCCACCGAAACCGAGCTCGCTACGCAATTCGGCGTCACGCGCTCCACCGTGCGCGAAGCGATCCGGCTGCTCGAACAAGGTGGGCTGATCGGGCGCGCGGACCGCAAGCGCCTTGCGGTGAGGCTGCCCTCGCTGGAATCCGCCTCGCGTTCGATCAGCGCAGCGATGCAGATGCACCGCGTGACCTTCAAGGACCTGTGGGAGATCTCCATGGGCCTTGAGCCGCTCGCGGCGCGCCTCGCCTGCGCCACCATCGATGCCGCGCACATCGCGCTGCTGGAGGCCAACCTGCAGCGCACGCGTGCCGCCTTCGACAACGATGAAGAAATGCTCGAAGCCGAGATCGAGTTCCACGATCTGGTCGCGCGCGCCACGCGCAATCACGCGCTGCTGCTGGCGCGCGAACCCCTCAACCTGCTCTTCTACCCTGCCTACCGGCCCGTGATCGAGCGCCTGAAGCCCGGCAAGCGGATCCTCGAATCGCACCAGAAGATCTTCGAGGCGATCCGGCGCAATGACCCGGATACCGCGGCCGAGTGGGCAGAGAAGCACATGCGCGACTTCCGTCGCGGCATCCTGATGGCGAAACTCGATTTCGAGGGTCCCGTGGAGGCGGCACGGAATCCGGCTTGACGCAGCAGCGCGCGGGGGCGACATTGCGTTCCATGAATCCGCGTAGTTCCCCGACGCTCGATATCGGCACCGGCCTGCTCTTCGGTGCCGGCCTGTTTTTGTGCCTGTACCTGCATCTGATGCCCGCCCTGATCGCGGGGCTGCTGGTGTACTCGCTGGTGCATGCGATGGTGCCCTTGCTGCACGCCCAGCGCTTCGACCACCGGGTCTCGCGCCTGTTGGCCGTATCGCTTATCGCCCTGGTGGTGATCGCCTTGTTGGCCGTGGGGGGCACCGCGCTCACATCGTTCCTGCGAAACAGCGGCGAAAGCATCCCGCAACTGATCACGCGCATGGCCGAGATCATCGAAGGCTCACGCAGCACCATGCCCGGATGGCTCCTCGAGAACATCCCGCAGGACACAGACGAACTGCGCCTCGCCATCGTCGACTGGCTGAAAAACCACGCAAGCACCTTCCAGGTGGCCGGCACCGGGCTGGGGCGCGCGCTCGCGCATATCCTGATCGGCATGGTGATCGGAGGCTTGCTTTCATTGGATGCGGCGCTCGAGCACGATCAGCAGGCACCCCTCACCGCCGCGATCCACGAGCGCGGACACAGGCTGGCCCAGGCTTTCCGGCGAGTGGTGTTCGCGCAGTTCTGGATCTCGACGCTGAACACCTTCTTCACGGGCATCTTCCTTGCCGGCGTGCTGCCCCTGCTGGACGTGCATCTGCCCTTCACCAAGACGCTGATCCTGATCACGTTCATCGCAGGGCTTATCCCCATCCTTGGCAACCTGATCTCGAACACGGTGATCTTCGTGGTCGGCCTCAGCCAGTCACTCACGGTGGCGCTGGGCGCACTGCTCTATCTGATCGTGATCCACAAGCTCGAGTACTTCCTGAACGCGCGGATCGTGGGCAGCCACATCCGCGCCCGCGCTGCCGAACTCCTGCTGGTGATGCTGGTGATGGAGGCCGCGTTCGGCATTCCGGGGCTGATCGCAGCGCCTATCTTCTATGCCTACCTGAAGGACGAGTTGCGCAGTCGCGCGCTGGTCTAGGACGCGATAGCCCCAAGACGATCGAGCAGGCCCGTCGCCGCCTCGAAATCGAAAGCTTCCAGCGCACGCGCGAGTTCCTCCAGCATCTCACCCGCAGGGCTGCCGCGCCCCAGTGCCGCGAGATCTGCCGCGAGTTGCACCGCATCCGGATCGTTGCCCTCCACCAGCGCACGCAGCCTGCTGACGCCCGCATCGATCTGTCCGGGTTCCGCGACCGCAACGGCCGCCGCTGGCGCCGCCGCCAGTTCGCGCAAACCTGCCAGCACGGGCGACAGCACCAGGTCGAGCTGTTGTGTCAGCGCAGCAAGCTCCTCAGGTGCCGCGCCACGCAAGCAGCCGCGCTCGAGTTCGCCTGCCGCAGACTGCACGGCAGCGGCACCGATGTTGCCAGCCGTGCCCTTCAATGTGTGCGCGAGACGTGTCGCAGCCTCGGGATCCGCATCGTGGAGCGCCCGCGCGAACGTGGAGCTGAAGTCACCGGAGGAATCGCGGAATTTCAGCAGCAGGCGGCGATAGAGACCTTCATCGCCCATCGTACGCTCGAGGCCCGCAGCGGTATCGATGCCCGGCAGCACGGGCAGCGGCGGGAGCGGTGCAGCGTCGGTTTCCACGGCAACCCTGAGGCCTGGCTCACGGCCCGGGGAGCGGATCCACCGCGCCATCGTCGCGAACATCTCCGCTACGTTCAACGGCTTCGGGATGTGGTCGAACATGCCCGCCGCAAGCACCTTTTCCCGGTCACCTGCCATCGCATTGGCGGTCATCGCGATCACGGGCAAGTCTTTCCACTTGGGGTTCGCCCGGATGGCGCGCGTGGCGGTGTAGCCATCCATCACGGGCATCTGGCAGTCCATGAGCACACCGTCGAAGTCGTCGTCGATGGCTAGCCGGTCGAGCGCCTCCTGCCCGTTGTTCGCCAGCACGACCTCCAGGCCTGCGTTGGCCAGGAGCTCCGTCGCGAGCTCCTGGTTCATCTCGTTGTCCTCCACCAGCAGCACCCGCGCGCCGCGCAGTTGCGCCATCGTCCCGGCGTTTTCCTCGGACTTCTCGCGCGCCCGCGTCCGTGGCAACGCCTCCCGACCCAGACCCACTGCGATGGCCTCGAGGAGCGTGCTGGCCGTCACGGGCTTGGTCAGTACCGTACGCAGCGCGATGCCCCGCTCCTGCGCCGACTCTATCGCTTCCTCCCGGCCGAAGGCCGTCACCATCACGACGGGCGGGGCCGCGTCACCCAGTTCCGCGCGCATGCGCCGGGCCGCTTCGACGCCGTCGAGCCGCGGCATTCGCCAGTCCATCAGCACGAGATCAAACGGATTGAAGGCACGCTCCTGCTCCACCACGCGCGCCACCGCCTGCTCCCCGTCGACCGCCGACTCGACCACGATGCCGAAAGAGGCGCACATCTCGCTCAGGATCTCGCGCGCCGTCTGGTTGTCGTCAACGACCAGCACCCGCACGCCGGCAAGCTCCCCCGCGCGACGGACGCTGCGCGCCGAGGACTCGCTCTGCCTGCCGAAGGTAGCCTCGAAGTGGAAAGTCGAGCCCTTGCCCTGCTCGCTCTCTACCCAGATGCGGCCGTTCATCATCTCGACCATACGCTTGCAGATCACGAGCCCCAGCCCGGAGCCCCCGTACCGGCGCGTGGTGGATGTATCGGCCTGACTGAAGGACTGGAACAGCTTGCCGCACTGCTCGGGCGTCATCCCGATACCCGTGTCCCGGACGCAGAAATGCAGGACAGCGGAAGTTTCGTCGAGGGTGACGGTCTCGACGCCCACCACGATCTCGCCCTTTTCCGTGAACTTCACCGCGTTGTTGCCGAGATTCACCAGCACCTGACCGAGGCGCAGCGGGTCTCCGTTCAGCGCCATGGGGACATCGGCCCGCAGGTCGAAGAGCAACTCGACGCCTTGTTCCTCGGCCTTGATGCCGACCAGGTTCGCGAGGTTCTCCATCACGTCTTCGAGCCGGAAATCCACGCTCTCCATGGTGAGCTTGCCGGCCTCGATCTTCGAGAAGTCGAGGATGTCGTTGATTACTCCCAGCAGGTTCTCGGCCGCGCGGTTCACTTTCTCGATGTAAGCGCGCTGCTTCTTGTCGAGGTCCGTGCGCAGGGCGAGATTGGACATGCCGATGATCGCGTTCATCGGCGTGCGGATCTCGTGGCTCATGTTCGCTAGGAAATCGCTCTTCGCTCGCGTCGCTTCCTCGGCCGCTTCCTTCGCGAGGACGCTCTCGCGCTCGGCCTGCCTGCGCGCCGTGATATCCAGCAGCCATACCATCACGCCTTTCTCGCCGTGCAGCGAGAAGAGCATGGCCGTCGTGAGGTAGTCCCGCTCCTCCCCGTCGGCTGCACGCAGGCGCGTCTCGATGTCACGGATATGGCCGTCGCGCATCAGCATGCGGCTGAGGTTGTCGCGCAGTTCGGTGGTCGGGAACACACGCCCCGCCTCGCCGCCAACGGGAATCCCGAACATCGTCTGGTAGGCGGAATTCGCGTACCGCACGATGCCGTCGACCGCGAACACCACGCCGAGGGGGCTGTTCTCGAGAATGCTCTGCAAGGCGGATTGCTGCTCGGCAATGGACTCCCGCAGCGTGATGTCCTCGACGATCCAGATATGCGCGCGGGTAGCCCCGGTGAGGGCGAACTCGGGCAGCATGCGGCCCGTGATCTCGGCCTTGAACGCGCTGCCGTTCCTGCGGCGGAAATCGGCGTGCAACCGCACATCGCCGTCGTCGAAGAGTTCGGGCAGCGTTCCGCCGAATACCTCTTTGGGCGAGGCATCGACGAGGAACAAGCCACTGCCCTGCTCTTGCAGTTCGCGCAGGCTGTAGCCCACCAGAGTCTCGAAGGCCGGGTTGACCTGCAAGATCGCACCCGACTCATCCGCGAGCACCATGCCGACCGGTGTCTGGGAAAAGATTCCCTGCTGGTAAGCGAGCAGCGCTTCGGTGCGCTGGCGCTCACGGCGGATCTCGCGGGAGGCATAGAACTGGCGGAACATGATCCCGAGGATCGCGAGGCCGAGAAACACGAGCAGGGGGTAGTCCGAGGTCTGCACGGCACCGTTGTGCCCGAACGCCAGCACGGTCACGTAGACCAGTACGTAGGTGGCAAAGGAAGACGCGGCCGACAGGGACTCGCGGGCATCGCCCGACAGCGGCACGCGCTCGGGGGACCGGATGAACCACCACACCGCAGCACACTGGAGGAACCTGCCCGCGTTGGTCAGCAGGGCCACGGACGCGGAGTAACCGGGATCGCCGTGCAGGGTGTTGGCGTTCCACACCAGATCCGCCGCCAGATAGAGCGCCCATCCAATGCACGCGAGCGCGTAGACCCGGTGATCCACGGGGGAGTCATCGGCGGTCTTGAACACCATCGTGAAAAAAGTGAACGCAACCAGCACGTCCAGCGCGGCAAAGGAGATCAGGCCGAAGCGTTCTGTCAGCGTGAAGACGTGAAGGTGATGGCTCACGTCTCCCTTCAGCAGGAACCAGATGACGAGGGCACCGGCCAGGATGGTCGTGACGTAGTCGACGAGCATCCGGGTGACACCAAGGCTTCTTGACTCGGACGCAAGGACACGCCACTGGTAGCCGATCATCAACGCGTAGGCCGCGTAGAAATAGCCATCGTTCCAGGAAAGGATCTCGGATCTTCCCTCGATCCAGTCGATGGTCTCGAAGACGTTGCCCGTCAGAAACAGGGCAAGCGTGGCAGCCGTCCAGACCCAGAAGCGCCGTTGCGCGTGATCCGGACTGCGCAGTGCGGCCAAGGCCGCCGCCGCCAGCAGCAAAAGCTGCGTCAGCGGCTCCGACCACGTCTCGATCAGATACGGTGTGGCGGCAAAGCCAAGGCTCTGGAAAGGCAGATACGTGGACACAGCCAACGCCGCCACACCACACATGAGCGCGGTCGCCACCCACCCGGCCTGCCGCTGCGTCAACGTCATGGTGTTCCCCCGTGCGAACAGCATCGGGCAATTGCCTTGCGGCCGGGATTAGCCACCATGACCGGCGGGCTCACTGCTGAAACAGCGAGAGGCTGTCAGCCTTGCGTTCGATGTCCTCGTCCGTGTCGGCAAAGCGCTTGGCGATCTCGCGGAATTCGCCCGCCACCTGCGCGAAGGCATCGACCATGTCAGGGTCGAAGTGGGAACCGCGCCCTTCAAGGATGATCCCCACGGCCTGCTCGTGTGTCATGCCGGGCTTGTACACACGCCGGCTGATCAGGGCGTCATAGACATCGGCAACCGCCATCAAACGGGCGGATACCGGGATGGCATCCCCGGCAAGCCCCTCGGGGTAGCCGCTGCCGTCCCATTTTTCCTGGTGGCTGTAGGCGATCTGCTTCGCGTACGTGAGGAAATCGACCTCCATGCCCAACTGCCGCTCGGCAGCAACGATGGCATCGCGCCCCAGCGTCGTGTGGGTCTTCATGATGCCGAATTCTTCCGGCGTGAGCCGGCCCGGCTTCAGCAGGATCCGGTCGGGTATGCCGACCTTGCCGATGTCGTGAAGCGGCGCCGATTTGAACAGCTTGCTGATGGTCTGTTCGTCGAGAAACATCCGGAAGCGCGGGTGCTCACACAGGCGCTCCGCCAGCACCTTCACGTAATACTGCGTGCGGCGGATGTGATTGCCTGTGTCACTGTCGCGCGTCTCGGCGAGCGAGGCCATGGCCATCGTGGTCACGTCCTGGATCGCCTGCACCTCGCGGGTGCGCTTTTCCACCTCCTGCTCGAGAAAATCGTTCTTGTCGCGCAGGAAATCACTGGCCGCCTTGACCCGCAGATGGGTGGCAATCCGCGCAAGCACGATCGGCGGGTTCACTGGCTTGGTGATGAAATCCGACGCCCCGAGTTCAAGGCCTTTCTTCTCGTCTTCCGTGGCGTTGAGCGCCGTGAGAAAGATGATGGGGATGGCGGCCGTGGCGGGGTCACCCTTCAACTCGGAACAGACCTCGTAGCCCGACATGCCGGGCATCATGATGTCGAGGAGGATCAGGTCCGGCCGGGGCTCACTCCTCGCGATCCGGAGTGCACGCTCCCCGTTGATCGCGACCTTGACCACGTAGGCGTCTTTCAGCACACGCGACATGAGCGACAGATTGTCGGGGGTGTCGTCGACGACCAGGACGATAGCCTTGCCTTCAGGATTGAGCGCGTCGCTCATGTGAAACCCCTGCCGTTCCTGTGCAAAGCGCGGATCATACGCGGGGACGCCTGCCTGCCGTCAGGGTGGAGTCAAGCACCGTCGCGGGCATGGCCCGCTCCCA